>CALGIA010000388.1 GCA_937916005.1 uncultured Rhodospirillaceae bacterium | reverse complement strand
GGTGGCCGGGTGGGGGCGCGGGCCGGCGCCGCTGCCTAGTGCAAAGCATCAAGGACCCTTGCGAATATGCGCGCTTCACCGTTAAAGTCGTTTATGGCCGATGATTTAATGCAGTATCAGAAAAAACTCGATCAGGCGCTGCGCGGCGTGGTGAAGTCCGCGCTGATTCATGCGGCGACGGAAGGCCTTCCCGGCGACCATCATTTTTACATCACCTTTCGAACCAAGGCGCCCGGTGTCGAAATCAGCAACGTGCTGCATGCGCAATATGCCGAAGAGATGACCATCGTGCTGCAGCATCAGTTCTGGGGGCTGGAAATTCATGACGACTGGTTCACGGTGACCCTGTCATTCAACCGCGTTTCCGAACCGCTGATCATTCCGTTCGACGCCGTCAGCGCGTTTCTGGACCCGGCTGTCAGCTTCGGCCTGCAATTCGATGCGGACAAGGCGGATAATTCACAGCCCGACGGGATTGCCGGGGCGGTTGACGCCCACCCGCCCGCAGGAAACCCGGCGGAAAATATCGGCGTTGCCGAAAACGATGAAAATGAAAGCGGGGATGAGGATGACGGCAAGATGGGCCAGGTCATCACGCTGGATTCATTTCGAAAACCCTAGCTGAAAAGCCCTTACTTGAAGACCGGGACTTGAAGACCGGGCTGTTTCCTCAATACCAGCATTCACAGCGTACAGTCACGGAGCCCGCCATGTCCGATTACCACGAAATGTTTCCCCTTGGCCCGGACGACACCGAATACCGTCAACTGTCCAGCGACCATGTCCGGGTGGAAAAATTCCAGGGCAAGGATGTTCTGGTGGTCGAGCCCGAGGCGTTGAAACTGCTGTCGGCCCAGGCTTTTGCCGATATCGCGCATTATCTGCGGCCCGACCATCTGAAACAGCTGAGTCTCATTCTCGACGATCCGGAAGCGTCCGACAACGACCGCTTCGTCGCGCTGGATCTGTTGAAGAACGCCAATATCGCCGCGGGCGGCGTTCTGCCCATGTGCCAGGACACCGGCACCGCCATCGTCATGGGCAAAAAGGGTGAAAACGTCTGGACCGGCGGCAATGACGAAGCCGCAATCAGCGACGGCGTGCTGCAAACCTATACGGAACGCAATCTGCGCTATTCCAATGTGTCGCCCATGTCCATGTATCAGGAGGTCAATACGGGCAACAATCTGCCGGCGCAGATCGAACTCTACGCCACCCAGGGCGATGCCTATAAATTCCTGTTCATCGCCAAGGGCGGCGGGTCGGCCAACAAGACCTTCCTGTTTCAGGAAACCCCGGCGCGGTTGACGCCCGACAAAATGATGTCTTTCCTCGATGAGAAAATCCGGTCTCTCGGCACCGCGGCCTGTCCGCCCTATCACCTTGCCGTGGTGATCGGCGGCACGTCGGCCGAGCTGTGCGTGAAAACCGCCAAGCTCGCCTCATGCCATTATCTCGATGGGTTGCCGCTTTATGGCGGCGACAAGGGCCAGGCCTTCCGCGACGCGGAGATGGAAGAAGACATTCTCGAACTGACCCGCAAGATGGGCATCGGCGCCCAGTTCGGCGGCAAATATTTCTGCCACGATGTGCGGGTCATCCGCCTGCCGCGCCACGGCGCGTCGCTGCCGGTCGCCATCGGCGTGTCGTGCTCGGCCGACCGCCAGGCGCTGGGCAAGATCACCAGGGACGGCGTGTTCCTGGAGCAGCTTGAAATGAACCCGGCGCAGTATCTGCCCGACACGGAAGACCACCATCTTGACGGCGACGTGGTCAAGATCGACCTGACCCGCCCCATGGATGAAATCCGCAAAGCCCTGAGCGCCCACAAGGTCAAGACCAGGCTGTCCCTGACAGGGCCGCTGATCGTGGCGCGGGATTCGGCCCATGCCCGCATCCAGGCCAAGCTGGATGCCGGCGAACCGCTGCCGGATTATTTCCGCAACCACGCGATCTATTACGCGGGCCCGGCGAAAAAGCCGGAGGGATTCGCGTCCGGATCGTTCGGCCCGACCACGGCGGGACGCATGGACAGCTTCGTCGAGACGTTCCAGGCCGCCGGCGGCAGCCATGTGATGCTGGCCAAGGGAAACCGGTCGGCGGCGGTGACTGCCGCCTGCAAGAAAAACGGCGGGTTCTATCTCGGCTCCATCGGCGGACCGGCCGCGCGGCTGGCGCAGGACTGCATCCGAAAGGTCGAGTTGGTGGAGTTCGAGGATCTCGGCATGGAGGCCGTCTGGCGCATCGAAGTGGAAGACTTCCCGGCCTTTATCGTGGTCGACGACAAGGGCCACGATTTTTTCCGGGAGCTTTGAAGGCCCGGCGCAGACTTCTAGCAATCAAAAAGGAGAGAGTTTATGGCGGATCAGGAAAAGGCGTTGATCGTCGGAACCGGCGAGGGGTTGAGCGCATCGCTGGCGCGGCTGTTCGCAAAGGAAGGTATGGCGGTGGCGCTGGCGTCGCGCAATCCGGGCAAGCTGGACGCCCTGTGCGCCGAGACAGGCGCGAATTCATATGGCTGTGACGCCGCCGACGCCGATGCGGTGGCCAAGCTGTTCAAGGATGTGGAGAGCGACATGGGCGCGCCCGATGTGGTGGTCTATAACGCGTCCAACCGCGCCCGGGGGCCGATTACCGAGCTCGACCCGGAAGCGGTCAAGACCGCCATACTAATCAGCTGCTATGCCGGGTTCCTGGTGGCGCAGCAGGCCGCCAAGCAGATGGTCGCGCGCGGGTCCGGATCAATCCTGCTGACCGGCGCGTCGGCCAGCGTGAAGGGCTATCCCAACTCATCGTCCTTCGCCATGGGCAAGTTCGGTCTGCGCGGGCTGGCCCAGTCGCTAGCGCGGGAATTGCAGCCACAGAATATCCACGTCGCCCATTTCGTGATCGACGGCGGGATAGAGAAGGCGTCCGGCGATCCGCGCGCCTCGGAGCGCGGTCCCGACGGAATGCTGCACCCCGACGCCATCGCCCGGAGCTATCTGGACATTCACCGCCAGCCGCGCAGCGCCTGGAGCTGGGAACTGGAACTCCGCCCCTGGGTTGAAAAGTTCTAAAACGAAACCGGGCGCCGCAAGGGCGCCCGGTTTTTTGTACTGGTCGGCGCGGCGCCCTAACGGCGGTTGCCGAACAGATGCAGCAGCATGACCAACAGATTGATGAAATCCAGATAGAGCCGCAGCGCGCCCATGATGGCGAGCTTGGACTTGGTTTCATGGTCGTAGTTTTCGGCATATTCCATTTTGATCTTCTGGGTGTCATAGGCGGTCAACCCGACGAAGATCAGCACGCCGATCACCGAGATCGCGAATTGCAGCGCCGATGAACCGACAAATATGTTCACGACGCTGGCGATGATGATGCCGATCAGCCCCATCATCAGGAACGAGCCCCATCCCGACAGATCCTTTTGCGTGGTGTAGCCATACAGGCTCATCCCCGCGAAAGTGCCGGCGGTGATGAAGAAGACCCGCGCGATGCTGGCGCCGGTATAGGTGATGAAGATCGTCGAGAGCGAAATGCCCATCACGCCGGCAAAGGCCCAGAAGATGGCCTGGGCGGTGGAGGCGCTCATGGTCTCGACCTTGAAGCTCAAAAACATGATGAAGCCCAGCGGGGCCAGCATGACGACCCATTTCATCGGCGACAGAAACAGCGTCCGGCCGAATTCCGTCAGCCCGACCAAATTGCCCGCCGGATCGAGCTGCATGGACATCTGGGCCACGATCACCGAAACGATGCCGGTCAGCGCAAGACCCGACGCCATGATGTTGTAGACCCGCAGCATATGCGCGCGCAGCCCGGCGTCAAAAACCTCCTGCGTTTGTGCATTGTTGGAGACAATGATCCGGTCCATCTCAAAAGCCATTTTTTCATTCCCTGTGGATATTCAGACTCGCCATAGAATATGAGGACGATCGGCTTGAATTCAATAGCCGGGGGCTAATTTGGATGATCGGGCGGAAAATGCCAAAAATAGCGGTTTTGTCCCGATATTCCGCCCAATACGCAATCGGGTATTCCCATTTGCGCGATTTTGCGCCAGCATCGCATCTTCGCAAAAGATTTCAGACGTCATACAGGGGAAACATCATGCCGAGCAGCGAAATTACCTATACAACCCGCGCCAATGAAAGCTTCACCGGATATCTGTCCGCGCCCGATGGCGACGGCAAGGTTCCCGGCATTCTCATGATCACGGCGATCTTCGGCATCGATGACGAAATGCAACAGCTTGCCGACGCGTGGGCCGCCGACGGTTTCCTGGTGTCGACGCCCGAT
>CALGIA010000387.1 GCA_937916005.1 uncultured Rhodospirillaceae bacterium | reverse complement strand
CCAGAACAGATGCTGATACAGCAGCGGATCGCCGCCCTGGGCGGCGTTAAAGAACGCGGAGCCGAAGTTCCGGTCGGTCAGCAGCATGGTGATGGCGCCGGCCAGAACGGGCAGCGACAGCAGCAGCAGGAACGCGGTGACCAGAACCGACCATACGAAAAGCGGCATCTTGTGCAGTGTCATGCCCGGCGCGCGCATGTTGAAGATCGTGGTGATGAAATTGACCGCGCCGAGGATCGACGACGCGCCCGCCAGATGCAGGCTGAAGATCGCCATATCGACCGCGGGCGTCGGATGTCCCGACGTGGCGAGCGGCGGATAGACCGTCCAGCCGGTTCCGGCCCCGCCTTCCACGAAGACCGACCCGGCGAGCAGCAGGAGCGAGGGAATAAGCAGCCAGAAGCTGATATTGTTCATGCGCGGGAACGCCATATCCGGCGCGCCGATCATCAGCGGGACGATCCAGTTGCCGAAACCGCCGATCAACGCCGGCATGACCATGAAGAACACCATGATCAGCCCGTGTCCGGTAATCAGCACGTTGAAGAACTGACTGTCGCCGCCAATGAATTGCGATCCGGGGTCGGCCAGTTCCATGCGGAAAAGAATCGACATGCCGCCGCCCACCAACCCGGCGGCGATGGCGAATATCAGGTACATGGTCCCGATATCTTTATGATTGGTCGAACAGACCCAGCGTCGCCATCCGGTCGGATGCGCTTCTTCGTGTCCGTGCGCCGTTGTTCCGTACGTCATGACTGATCCTTCTCGCTCTTAACGCGTCGATTTCAGGGTCTGCGCGAGCTGCTGCCCAGGGGCTTCGCTGCCAGGGGTTTTGAGGTCGGTGGCGGCGTATTTCTTTTTCGCCATTATGACCCAGTTCGCGAATGCGCCTTCGGATACCACATCGACCCTGATCGGCATGAAGCCATGATTGACCCCACACAGCTCTGAACATTGACCGTAATAAATGCCTTCACGTTCGGCCCGGAACCAGGTCTCGTTCAAACGTCCCGGCACCGCATCGAGCTTGACCCCGAAGGCAGGCACTGCCCATGCGTGGATCACGTCATCGGCGGTAACAATGACCCGTACGGTCTTGTTGACAGGAACGACGATCCGGTTATCGACCTCAAGCAAACGTATCTGACCGGGTTTGATATCCTTGTCCGCGATCATCACGGAATCAAAGGAAATCTTGCCGTGATCCGGATATTCATAGGACCAGTACCACTGGTGCCCGATCGCCTTGACCGTCAGATCCGCCTTCGGCACCACATCGCTGAGATACAGCAGATTGAGCGATGGCTTCAGGATCGCGATCAGGATGAGTACGGGGATCACGGTCCACAGCACTTCGATCAGCGAGTTGTGGGTCGTGGTGCTCGGTACTGGGTTGCGCTTTTCGTTAAAGCGCCACATCACATACACCATCAGCCCCAACACGAACAAGGTGATGAGCGTGATGACGACAAGCAGCCCGTTATGAAAAGAGACGATGTCCCGCATGACGGGAGTGACCGCCGGCTGGAAATCCATTTGCCAAGGCCTGGGGGCACCGACGACGTCCGCCGCATGGGCGCCGCCAATTCCAATCAAGGACGCGGTCAAACCCGCGATGCTCGAGACGATTCCGGTTTTATGTGACTTCACGTTCCGATCCGCTCTTTCAGTTGCGCAAAATGCACCGGGCGTGGACACCACGACCCCGTATGCCGCGTCAGTTCGAACTACCCGACCAGCCGAGCAGCCAAGGAACGCGCCGATAAATACACCAGTGCGGGCAGGCGAAACAACCCGCGTTGCGCATATTTTGATTCTCTTCCCGTCTTTTTACCGCCGGATGAGCGTCATAAAGCGCAAACATCGGAAAAAGCGACCTTTTGTCGCATGGAAACCTGTCGAAACCGGCGTCCCGAATTCCACGCAATCAGGGGGTGACTCCGCGTCCTGGCAATCCCATATTCACCTGAACAACAGTTTTCCCTTCGGCCCCGACTTGTGGAGATCCAAATGACCGACCTTGCCCGAACCGACGATCTCTTTTTTTCGCGCACCGGAATGGACCGGGACCGGGTCGACCGCCTGGTCGGCGACGCACTCGACGGCGCCGATGACGGGGAGCTGTTTCTCGAATACCGGCAATCGGAAAGCCTTGCCTTCGATGATGGCAGGCTGAAGGCCGCCTCCTTCGACACCACCCAGGGGTTTGGGCTGCGCGCCGTTGCCGGGGAAACAACCGGCTACGCGCACGCATCTGAACTTTCCGAAGCCGCCGTCGCGCGCGCCGCGGAAACGGTCAAATCTGTACGCCGCGGACATGGCGGCACGATGGCGGCGGCGGCGGCGGGCACCAACCAGGAGCTTTACGCCGATACAAACCCGCTCGGCGAGGTCGATTTCGCCGACAAGGTGAATTTGCTGCAGGAGATCGATACCTATGCGCGGGCGCGCGATCCCAGGATCAGCCAGGTCTCGGCGTCCCTGTCCGGCGAATGGCAGGCGGTGCAAATTATCCGCGCCAACGGCGAACGGGCGGCCGATATCAGGCCTCTGGTGCGCATCAATGTGTCGATGGTGGTGACCGACGGAGACCGCATGGAAACCGGCAGCCACGGAACGGGCAGCCGCACCGGCTATCATACCTATATGGAACCGGGCAGCTGGAAGGCCCAGGTCGATGAGGCGCTGCGCCAGGCCCTGGTCAATCTTGACTCGATCCCCGCGCCGGCCGGCGAGATGCCCGTGATACTGGGTCCGGGCTGGCCGGGCATCCTGCTCCATGAAGCGATCGGGCACGGGCTCGAAGGTGATTTCAACCGGAAAAAAACCTCGGTGTTTTCAGGCCTGTTGGGCGAACGCATCGCGTCGCCGGGGGTTACGGTCATCGACGACGGCACCATCCATGACCGGCGCGGCTCGCTGACCATCGACGATGAAGGCACACCGAGCCAGCGCACGGTGCTGATCGAGGACGGCAAGCTGGTCGGCTACATGCAGGACCGCATGAATGCCCGGCTCATGGGCATGGCGGCGACCGGAAACGGACGGCGCGAAAGCTTCGCCCACGCACCGATCCCGCGCATGACCAACACCTATATGCTGAACGGCGAACACGAGCGGGACGAAATCCTCGCCTCGGTCAAGAAGGGTCTCTACGCGGTCAATTTCGGCGGCGGACAGGTCGATATCACATCGGGCAAGTTCGTGTTCACCGCGTCCGAGGCCTATATGATTGAAAACGGCAAGATCGGCGCGCCGGTCAAGGGCGCAACCCTGATCGGCAACGGCGCCGATGTGCTGACCCGGGTCAAGATGATCGGCAACGACATGGCGCTGGATCCCGGCGTCGGCACCTGCGGCAAGGACGGACAGGGCGTGCCCGTCGGAGTCGGTCAGCCGACCCTTCTGATTGACCAGCTTACAGTCGGCGGAACAGCGGCCTAGCAAAAATCTCGGGCTAAAATCTCGGATTGCGCAGCTTGGCGATTTCGGCGGCGGAGATTTTGCCGTCCCGATTTTTGTCGGCGGCGCGAAAACGGCTGTCGAGCCTTGACTGATACCGTTGGCGTTTGGAATTCCCCGCCACGCCGGCGCGACTGCCGCGAAACCGTCCCGACATATATTCCTGACGCGATATGACGCCGTCCCGATCACTGTCCAGACCGGCATAGCGGTCGAGACCGACGGCCCCGGAAGGCTCGGTTGAGGGGCTTCCCAGCCCGGGAATTTCCCGATTGGACGGAAGGCCGAGGCTTTTCATTCCCTTTTCCTCCCGCGCGCGGATTTTCGCCATGGGGTCACTCAGAGCATTGCGGCGGAGCTGTTCGCCCTTGCGTTCCCAGGGATAAAGGTTCGAATTCTTTTTCTGCGCCATGGATGGCGTGGCGCTCACGATAAAAGCCAGCCCAATGGCAATCAACATCATGGTCCGCATGTCGCGCCCTCCGATCCTCGTAAAACCAATCCTCGCAGACTGGATATTAATACGCGTATTCCGTAAATACAGGGTCAACATTTCCACCCCAAGGGCCGTTGAATTGATCCAGCTTGACCTCGGCCGGGCAGGTGCCGCGGTCGGCGATTTCCTCAAGCGCTCCCAGGAACGAGGTTTCGTCATTACCCCTGGAATCGAGCCGCGCGCGCGCCGCCAGCCCGGCTCGGGAAATTTCCAGCACACGCCTGGCCACCTCGTTGAATTCCCGGCCGCGAAATTCAGTATGCAGCGCGGTGCGCGGCACTTCACGCCGCAGCATGTCATGTTCCTCGGCGGTCCAGTCCTTGATCAGATCCCATGCCGAATCGAGCGCGCCTTTATCGTATAGCAGCCCGACCCAAAGCGCCGGCAGGGCGCAGAGCCGGCGCCACGGACCGCCATCGGCGCCGCGCATTTCCAGAAAACGCTTGAGCCGCACCTCGGGAAACAGGGTCGTCATGTGATCGGTCCAGTCGGATATCGTGGGAATCTCACCGGGCAGCGCGGGCAGGCGTCCATTCATGAAATCACGAAAGGACTGTCCGCTGGCATCGATATATTCGCCGTCGCGATAGACGAAATACATCGGCACATCGAGAGCGTAATCCACATAGCGTTCGAAACCGAAGCCGTCCTCGAACACGAACGGCAGCACGCCGCAACGGTCCGGGTCGGTGTCTTCCCAGATGTGGCTGCGATTTGACATATAGCCGGTCGGTTTGCCCTCGACGAAGGGCGAGTTGGCGAACAGCGCCGTCGCCACCGGCTGCAGCGCCAGGGAGACCTGGAATTTCCGCACCATGTCGGCTTCGGACTCGAAATCCAGATTGACCTGAACCGTGCAGGTGCGCAGCATCATGTCGAGCCCGAGAGATCCCTTTTTGGGCATGTAGTCGCGCATGATCTTGTAGCGCCCCTTGGGCATCCAGGGGATGTCTTCCCGCTTCCATTTCGGATGAAACCCGGACCCCAGCAGGCCGACCCCGAGTTCGCCGGCGACCTCCTTGACCTGGGCCAGATGTTCGTGCACCTCGTCGCAGGTCTGGTGAATGGTTTCCAGCGGCGCACCGGACAATTCCAGCTGGCCGCCCGGTTCCAGCGAAATGCTGCAGCCGTTCTGGGTCAGCGCGATGGCGTTGCCCTTTTCCATCACGGGCTCCCACCCGAAACGCCGCAGCTTTTCCAGAAATATGCCGATGCCCCAGCCCCCCTCATAGGGGGCCGGTTTCAGGGTGCCAAGCTGGAACACGAATTTTTCATGCTCGGTGCCGATACGCCAGTCGGAAGCCGGCTTGCAGCCCGCCGCGATTTCCTCGATGAGTTGGCGCTTGTTTTCGATGGGCGCGCCTGCTTGGGATGGTGGTGCCGCCATGGTTGCTTGAATTTCCTACCCGTTGCACTTCAATCGCTTCAGTCGCGTCAGCCGCCTTTTGGGGGGCCGTGACCCCAATCGCCCATCAACGCCTGCCAGCAGGTGAGCGCCGCCAGGGCCGCCGTATCCGCGCGCAGGATCCGGGGTCCCATCGCAGCAGAGTATACAAAAGGCAGTTTAGCAAACGCGTCAAGCTCCGTTTCGGCGAAACCACCTTCGGGGCCGACAATTACCGCCCAGGGGCCGGGATTCGCCGATTCGTTCTTATCCAACCCGTTCAGCATCCCGGCTATGGGCAGCCCCGCGCCGGTTTCGTCGCAGAGAAGGATTCGGCGGCCCGGATCCCAGTCCGCCAGGATATCGCCAAGCGTCGACGGCGCGATCACACGGGGCACATCGCGCCGGCGGCACTGCTCGGACGCTTCGATCACATTGGCGCGCAGCCGCTCCAGATTGACCCGCGTAACCGCGGTGTGGCGCGTCATGACCGGCCAGATCGCCGAAACGCCCAGCTCGGTGGCCTTGGCGGCAATGAAATCAATGCCCGCACGCTTGACCGGCGCAAACAGCAGCCACAGATCGGGCGCGCCCTGCTGGGCTCCGGTCAGCTCTTCCACGATGACATCGCAGCGCCCGCGGCCGGTTGACTGGATGCGGCCAGTCCATTCGCCGTCGCGGCCATTGAACAGCGACACCACATCGCCGATGCCGCGCCGCATGACATTGGTTGCGTAATGGGATTGGGGCCGGGACAGCGCAATTTGATGACCGGCGGCCAGATCGTCTTCCACGAACAGCCGGATTCCCGTCCCCGTCCTGCCGTCGGTCTTGACCGATGTTTTCCCCATTCACGCGCCCGCCACATGCCAAGTTATCGTTTCGCGGCTCAACCGGGATATAATCAACCCCGGAAGGATAAACAATGCCGGACAAGAGGGGGCCAGACAGGCCGGACCCGTCACCGAGCGATATTCCGCGCGGCGGTTGGGTCGACCGATACGCCTCACGGGCCATCCGGCCCTATATCCGGCTGGCCCGGCTCGACCGGCCGATCGGCAGCTGGCTGCTGCTGTTTCCATGCTGGTGGGCAATCGCGCTGGCCAGTCCCGATCCCCTGACTCCGGAATTCGCCGCCCTGTTCATTCTGTTCGGCATCGGCGCCGTGACCATGCGCGGCGCGGGCTGTACCTATAACGATATCTGCGACCGGGATTTCGACGCCCAGGTGGCGCGCACCCGCGACCGTCCCCTGCCGGCCGGGGAAGTCACAATTGTCCAGGCCGGGCTGTTCATGGGTGTGCTGCTGGCAATCGGCTTTGCGGTCCTGATCAGCTTCAACCCCTTTGCCATCGGCGTGGGCGTGGCGTCGCTGGTGCTGGTCTTTACCTACCCGCTGATGAAACGGGTGACCTTCTGGCCGCAATTCTTTCTCGGGCTGGCGTTCAACTGGGGCGCGCTGCTGGGCTGGGCGGCCGTGCGATCCGAAATCGCCCTGCCCGCGATCCTGCTGTATGTGGCGGGCATTTTCTGGACCCTGGGCTACGACACCATCTATGCCCATCAGGACCGGCCCGACGACCCCGCCGCCGGAATCAAATCAACCGCCCGCCGGCTCGGGCTCGGATCGAAACCCTGGCTCTATGGGTTCTACGCGGCGACGATATTTTTCCTGGGACTGTCCGGGCACATGATCGGGCTGGGCTGGCCGTTCTGGGCCGGGCTCGGGCTCGGCGCGCTCCAGCTCGCCTGGCAGGTCGCCGACGTGGACATCGACGATCCGCCCGACTGCCTGGCCAAATTCAAATCCAACCGGCTGTTCGGCTGGCTGATCTTTTTCGGCGCGGGCGTGGCGCATGTCATGCAATGAATCAATTCATCCGCGAAAACCGGGCGCGAAAACCGGGCAAATCAGAATACGCCGTTGGCCTTCTGCACTGCGCGCACATATCCGATGATCAGGGAAATCTGCTTGTCGGTCACGCCGGGGACCGGGGGCATGTCGCCAAACGGCCAGTGATGGGCGCGCACGCCGCGCCGTGGCGCGGCAAGGAAGGACTGGTCGCCATGATGACCGGGATGGTAAACGCGGCTGATGAAGGTTGGCCCCTTATCGGACCCCCCGGCGGTTTGTCCATGGCAGGCCGCGCAGTAGAAACCGTAATTCAGCTTGCCGAGATTCAGTTTGGGCGTCATCTCCGGCTCCACCGGATTTTTATAGATCCCATTCGGTCCGCCGGACGCGGGCGGGATGTCCCCCACGAGTCCGAACGCGCCGAGGACCGCCCCCAACAGGATGGCTTTTGCTGCTTTTATCTTCACTGATCAACTCCCCATTTCAACTCGGCAACGGCGCCCGTCTGTTCACCGGAGCAATCATAGCACGCGACGATATGGACGGAACAAGATTACAGTTTCGACTGTGGGGGATCCGACTTCCTTGATAAATGCCGGGGCGGGGCGTGGCTTGGCCTGAACCGCCGCCCATGTCATAGCGAGCGCAACGTTCTCAACATCGGATGGTGTGATGTCCACTTCTCTTGCCGCTCTCGACGCCCTGCCGTCGATCGTCGATTTCTACGCGCACTACTGGAACAAACGGCCGTTCCTTGTGCGGGACGCCATCGATCAAACCGTGATGGACGGGCTGATCACGCCAGATGAGCTTGCGGGACTGTCCATGGAAGAGACCGCGCGCGCGCGCATGGTCACGGGGAAAGACTGGGCCTGCCAATTCGGGCCCTTCACCGAAGAAGATTTCAACACCGCCGGAAAGCCACCCTGGAGCCTGCTCGTCCAAAACGTCGAACAATTTCACCCAGACACCGCCAATTTATTGCGCGCGTTCAATTTTGCGCCCCGTTGGTTGATGGACGACATCATGGTCAGTTTCTCCATCAAGGGCGGCACCATCGGTGGTCATATCGACAGCTATCACGTCTTTCTTGTCCAGGGCCAGGGCTCACGCCGCTGGACCATTGGTCGCGAACCCATCATCGATGAAGCGTATATCGACGGCCTCGACCTCAAAATCCTTAAAGACCCCATCGACGGCAATATCGTTGAGGTTGCCTCAGGCGACATCCTGTACATTCCCCCCCATTTCGCCCACGAAGGCATCACGCTTGACGACGCGTTGACCTTTTCCGTTGGTTTCCTCGGCCCGAAATTGTCCGAACTTTATGGCGCCTATGGTCAGCACCTCGCCGACCACGACGCGCTTGATCACCGTTACGTAGGCGAGGGGTTGAGCGCGGACAGCTCGGGCTTCACCCTCTCCATCGATGCCGTTGAGGCGCTGCGCAATCATCTCGGCAAGCCGCTGAGCACGCCCGCGTTTTCCGAGTGGCTGGCCGCGTTTTTCACCGGCTCAACCAATGAAGACATTGCACAGTACAGCGAACGCGACGACACGCTTAGCCTGGCCGCCTTCACGGAAGCCCTGCAGGCAAGGGCCGGTCTGATCAAACCCGCCCACGTAAAATTCGCACTCACCCCATCGCCGACCCCATCGCCCACTCCATCGTCTGCGGGCGCCTACAGCCTTGGCTTTGATCGTGAAACTTTTAACATCGATGATGCCGCCCTGGCCGTCATCCTGAGCCTGATGAAAGAAGATGCCGTCACCACGAGCGACACGCCCGAGCTGCTCGATCATCTCGATCTTTTGCGCACGCTCTATAACCATCAGGCGTTGGAATTTATCGACAGGGCAACGTAAGCCACCTCGCCAACCGCAAGGGTCCGCTTATGACTGTGAACCCGACCGGTCGACGCAACACGAGTGCCGGGCGCGCCCTAATCGTCGGGAAAGTCGGATGTAAAGTCCGGCGCCAGCAGGGCGGCGAATTCTTTCATTTCGGGCTCGACGCTGGCCGCCGCCTTGCTTTCCATGTCGCGATAGCGTTTGAGGATGGCGTGGCCATGGTCGGTGACCCGCGCGCCGCCGCCGCCGCGCCCGCCGGTGCTGGCTTCGATCAGCGGATCGATGAAGGACCGGTTCATGGCCTCCACCAGCAGCCAGGCGCGGCGATAGGACATGCCCATCTCGCGCGCCGCGCCCGAGATCGAGCCGGTGCGATGGATCGCGTCCACCAGATCCGCCTTGCCCGGCCCGATGGCGATCGCCGAGCCCATCAGGACCCTGAGCCTCGGATTGCTGTTTTTGGAATCGGCCATTGGGCAAGCCTATCACAGCCCGGCGAGGATTGTCTCCGCCCGGGCGAAATCCTCGGGCCGGTTGACGTTGAAGAACGGATCGACCGGCGTGACGTCAAAATCCGCGTGGGCCAGCCGGTAGCGCGCGGTCCACACATCGACCTTGCGGATATCCTCATCCACCACCGCGCGCCGCAAATCACCCGCGAGATTTACCGGCCACAGGCCGAAGACCGGCTGGTCGCGGCCGTTCGACCGGGCGCAGGCCATGTCGGCGCCCTCGTCCGCAATGGCGGCCGCAAGCCGGTCGACCAGATCCAGCGGCAGGAACGGCGCGTCGCAGGCGAAGCTCGCCACCCAGCCGCAGCCGCGACCGGCGGCCCATTCCAGCCCGGTCAGCACACCGGCCAGCGGCCCGGCGTGATCGCCCACCACGTCGGAAACGACAGGCAATCCGAAATCGGCAAACCGCGCGGCGTCGCCGTTGGCGTTCAGCATCATGGGGCCGGACTGGGGCGCGGCGCGGTCGATGATCCGCGCCAGCAGCGCGCGCCCGCCCAATTCGCGCAGACATTTGTCGCCGCCGCCCATGCGGCGCGACTGCCCGCCGGCCAGCAGCAATCCGGCAATGCTGGATTTACTCGGCATGGCCCAGCCCCAGCAGCGCCTCGGAAATCTCCATGGGGTCGGCGCCGATGATTGCGGCGAGCGTCGCGCGATCAGTGTCATCGAGATGGTCAAACACGCTGTCGATGGCGATTGTTCCATCGAAGCCGGACGCCGGGACGCCCTGGATATTTTCGACGCTGGCCGACCCGGCCCGCGCGGCGGCGTGCTGTTCGAGCCGGGTCTTCAACGCGCCCTCCACCAGATTCAGATGATCGGGCTGGAACCCGGAATCGTCATCGCAGGCCGCGAAGAAAAACCGCATGCGCGAAACATCGGCGGCGACCGCTTCCAGGGTGCTTTCGATCCGGTTATAGGCGTTGATCCGGTCGGTGAAATCGCCGCGCCCGATGCGGTCGCCCTGCCCGTTGCGCAGCGGATATTGCAGGCTCAACAGCGCGGTGATGTGCTGGTCGATACGCATGAGAATGGATCTGGATTGCCCGACATAGTGAACGCCGCGCCCACCGTCATAGGATTTGAGACGCAGATATACGCCCGGAACATCGATCTCTTCCAGGACAGAAGGGTCGGTCGGGAAACTTCCGCCCCCATTTCCGACTCCGATGGGGCCGCGCCAGTTCAGGGTGATGTTCACGAGGCGGCGCGGCTCGCTTTGCGCTGGGCCTCGCTCGGCTCATCGTCGGCGGCGGCGGCGGATGTGTCCGCGTCATGGATGATGCGATCCTCGCCGGCCAGGGCCAGAAAGCGTTTGCCCCGCGCACGGCCGATCAGGGTGAGTTTGGCCTCGCGCGCCAGCTCGACCCCCCAGGCGGTAAAGCCGGACCGGGAGATCAGGATCGGAATGCCCATCTGCACGGTCTTGATCACCATCTCGCTGGTCAGACGCCCGGTGGTGTAGAACATCTTGTCATCGGCCGTGATCCCGTTGAGAAACATGTAGCCGGCGATCTTGTCGACCGCGTTGTGCCGCCCGACATCTTCCATATAAACCAGCGCGCGGTCCGCTTCGCACAGCACGCAGCCGTGAATGGCGCCCGCTTCCAGATAGAGACTCGGCGTGGTGTTGATGGTCTTGGCCAGGGCGTAGATCCAGGATGTTTTCACCACGGCTGACGCATCCAGCGACACCTCGTCGAATTTTTCCATCAGATCGCCGAACACCGTGCCCAGGGCGCAGCCCGACGTGCGGGTTTTCTTCTGGAGCTTCTGTTCGAAATTGGTCTTGCGCCTGGTCCGGACGACGATGGTCTCGATTTCCTCGTCATAATCGATCGCCGTGACCTTGTCGTCGGGCAGCAGCATGTTCTGATTGAGCAGATAGCCGATCGCGAGACAGTCCAGGTAATCGCCCACCGTCATCAGGGTGACGATTTCCTGGCCGTTGAGGAACAGGGTCACCGGACGTTCGACGGTCACCGAGGTTTCGGTTTCAATGCCGTCCTGGTCGATGCCGGTAACCTTGGCGGTCAGTCGCGGATCGGACGGGTTGGGGCGGATCAGATAATCATTCA
>CALGIA010000386.1 GCA_937916005.1 uncultured Rhodospirillaceae bacterium | reverse complement strand
AACCATATTACACGCTCCCCGTGTCTTGGCTACAGCTCCCATTGAAGCCCGTGGAGCGGCGAAAACGCCCAACCGCGCGTTTCCATAAGCGAATTGGTGCAAGTTTCATGCCAAGCCGGTTAATTCGGCCCGGTCCATGGGATGTTGTGGTTAAGGAGATTTTTGAGATACGGAAGTTGTAAAATATTCCGACAGTTTTCGTCGTTCGGCTGAAAAACTGTAAAATATTCCGACAAGCTCCACTCTGACAAAAATCCTGATGAATTTCGTGTGTTGGGAAATCCATCGTCAGGAGTTCCAATGAACGGGTCAGGATGTTTTAATTCGGCTCTGGTACTGGTGACATTGATTCTTCTATATTGCGCCAATCAGAGAATCTTCGAGGATATAGCCAAATGCTTCGTCTTTTTAGTGTGGCAGTTATTTGCGGCGCGCTTTTGCATATATCGCCGGTCAATGCCGCATCGGGTTCCGGTGAATATGCGGTCAAGGGCGTCGGGCTGGCCACCTGCAAGATGTATTTGGACGAGAAGGAAAAGGCGTCGAACCGATATTTCCAGTTCGTCGGTTGGGTTATCGGCTATTTGTCGGGCCATAACCGGTATGGCAAGGACGTTACTGATATCGCGCCGTGGCAGACCACTGATCTGCTGGCGGCGTTTATCGGGAATTACTGCAAGGCCAATCCGGAAGAACGGCTTGTGGCCGCGACAAACCGGATGATCGGGGCGCTTCATCCGACCCGGCTACGCAACTCCTCCAAACGGGTTGAGGCCAAGGCCGGGGGCAAGACAGTCATCATATATGAGGCAATCCTGCGCCGGGCCCAGCAAATGCTGTCCGAACGCGGTTTTTACACCGGCGCCACCGACGGCAAGTTCGGCCCGGCCATGGAAAGGGCGATCCGGAAATTCCAGAAGGATAAAAAGATCGGCGTCACGGGTCTCCCCGACCAGCGCACCCTTCTGATTCTGTTTCGGTAAATACGCTTCACTGTTCATCAGGAAATCATGGGGTTCCTCCGAACAGCCGCGTATATTGCGCCGGCGGGCATGTCCGCCGATATCGAACATGGGTTCCGGGTCGTTGCGCGCGGCAACGTCGTCCGCCACGCTGACATTCCCCCAGAAACCCGCATTGCGCGGGACTCGGCCGCGCGTTAGTTTGCGGCCATGAATTCACCGGATGGTCATATCTCACGGGGCGACCGTGTTTCCTATGCCAGCGACCCTTCGCGGAGCCGGGGTCGGCTCCGGGTTGAACAGGAAAGCGCGACCCGGACGGTGTTTCAGCGTGACCGGGACCGGATCATCCATTCGGCGGCGTTTCGCCGGCTCAAGCACAAGACCCAGGTCTTCGTCTATCATGAGGGCGATCACTACCGGACCCGTCTGACCCATAGTCTGGAGGTCGCCCAGATCGCCCGGTCCATCGCCCGGACCCTGCGGCTTGACGAGGATCTGGCCGAGGCGCTGGCGCTGGCTCATGATCTGGGTCACACGCCGTTCGGTCATGCCGGCGAGGAGGCGCTTTCCAAGGCCATGAAGCCCTTTGGCGGGTTCGATCATAACGGCCAGACCCTGCGGATCGTGACCCATAACGAGGCGCGCTATGCGGAATTCGATGGGCTCAACCTGACGTGGGAAACCCTGGAAGGGGTCGCCAAGCATAACGGGCCCCTGTTGCGGCGTGGCAACGAGGCGGACCAACTGCCGTGGGCGGTCGCCGAATACAACCGGGTCCATGATCTGGAGCTGGAGAGCTGGCCGGGCATGGAAGCCCAGGTCGCCGCCCTGTCCGACGACATCGCCTATAACTCACACGATCTGGATGACGGGTTGCGCGCCGAGTTGTTCACCCTCGATGACCTCGCCGACGTGCCTTTGGTGGGGCCGATCATCGAGCAGGTCCGCGGCGCCTATCCGGGGCTCGAGCTGGGCCGCGTCATCCATGAAACCGTCCGGCGCATGATCGATGCCATGGTCAATGACGTGCTGACGGAGACCCGTTTCCGGCTGGCGGAAAGCGATCCGCGATCGGTTGACGACGTGCGCGCCGGAAAGCGCGCCCTGGTCGCCTTCAGCGACGCCATGCAAGCCAGGGACCGGGCCTTGAAAAGTTTCCTGTTCGAGCGCATGTATCGGCACTTCAAGGTCAACCGCATGACCAGCAAGGCGCGCCGCGTGGTGGCCGATCTGTTTGCGCTGCTTCTGGACGAGCCGGATTGTCTGCCCACCCTGTGGCGGGAAAAGGCGGAGGCGGCGGACCAGACCGCGCGGGCCCGTCTTGTAGCCGATTACATCGCCGGCATGACCGATCGGTTCGCCCATGACGAACATCGTCGCCTGTTTGATTTACATGATGAGTCCTAATGAACGTTTTCAATCACTTTCGCGATATCATTAAAGTAGAAATAGAGACAATATCGGCTGCCGCCGGAGCGGACGGCGCGCCCCGTATTTCCGTCGAACCGCCGCGTGACCCGTCCCATGGGGATCTGTCGACCAATGCGGCCATGGTGCTGTCCAGGGCGGCTGGACTGAAACCGCGCGACCTGGCCGAGAAGCTTGCCGCGGCGCTGGGCGCACAGCCGGACATTCAGACAGTCGATGTGGCCGGGCCCGGGTTTGTGAACATCACCCTGGACCCGGCATTCTGGCGCAGCCGGCTGGATGACATTCTGCAAAACGGCGAGGCCTATGGAACATCAACCATGGGCGGCGGCCGCAAGATCAATATCGAATATGTGTCGGCCAACCCGACGGGACCCATGCATGTGGGCCACGCGCGCGGCGCGGTTCTGGGCGATGCGCTGGCCGGGTTGCTGACCAAGGCCGGGTTCGATGTCACGCGGGAATATTATATCAACGACGCCGGCGCGCAGATCGACACCCTGGCGCGATCCCTGCATCTGAGATACCGCGAGGCGCTCGGCGAAACGATCGGAGAGATACCGGAAGGGCTGTATCCGGGCGATTACCTGGTTCCGCCGGCGGCGAAGCTGGTCGAACGGGACGGCGATAAATGGCGCAACCTGGATGAGGCCGAGTGGCTTCCGGCCCTGCGGGATTTCGCCATCGATGAAATGATGGCGCTGATCTGGGACGATCTGGCCGCGCTCGGCATACACCACGCGCTGTTTTCCTCGGAGCGGGAGATCGCGGCGTCGGGCGCCATAGATGAGGTGGTCGCCGGGCTGGAAAAAGATGATCTGGTCTATGTGGGCGTGCTGGAACCGCCCAAGGGCAAGACCATGGACGATTGGGAATCACGGCCGCAGACTTTGTTCCGGTCGACCAAATTCGGTGACGATGTGGACCGCCCGTTAAAGAAATCCGATGGCAGCTGGACTTATTTTGCGTCCGATATCGCCTATCACCGGGACAAGATCCGGCGCGGATTCGATGTCATGATCGATGTCTGGGGCGCCGATCACAAGGGATATATCAAGCGCATGCAGGCCGCTGTCACGGCGGTCAGCGGCGGCAAGGCGACGCTGGATGTGCGGATCTGCAATCTGGTTCATCTGTTCGACGGCGGTGCGCCGGTGAAAATGTCGAAACGGGCCGGCACGTTTGTCACCCTGCGCGACGTGGTCGACAAGGTCGGCCGCGATGTGGTGCGCTTCATCATGCTGACCCGGGGCAACGAAGCGGCCTTGGAGTTCGATATGGCCAAGGTCGTGGAGCAATCCCGCGATAATCCGGTGTTTTATGTCCAGTATGCCCATGCAAGGGCGTGTTCCGTGCTGCGGAATGCGGCCGCCATGTTCCCGGACTTGAAGCTTGACGATTCGTCGCTCTCCGACGCTGATTATGGACGTTTGAGTGACCCTGGTGAGTTGGCCTTGATCAAGCTTCTCGCCGGCTGGCCCCGGGTGGTTGAAACGGCGGCGGAAGCCCATGAACCGCACCGGATTGCCTATTATTTGTCGGAAATTGCGGCCCAGTTTCATGGCCAGTGGGCAAAAGGCAACATTGATGAGAACTTGCGCTATATTATTGCGGACGACATGGGCTTAACTCACGCGAGAGCGGCGCTGGTCAGAGCCACGGCAATTGTCGTGGCGTCGGGTTTGCGCACCATGGGCGTTAAGCCGGTCGAGGAGATGCGTTGATGGCGGAACCGTATGGCAATAACGGCCCGGAGGGTCATGGGCTCGATGACCGCCCCGATGAATACGGGCGTGGCGCGCGGAGCCTGGTTCCCCGCATGCTGACCGTGGCGGTCGCCGTGGTTGCGATCGGCGGTTTCGCGGGCGTCCTGATCTATGCCTACAACAAGGGCAAGGAAGTCGGCAGCACCGCGATCCCGCCAATCATCAAGGCGGGCCCCGCGCCCCACAAGATTCGGCCGGAAAACCCCGGTGGCATGAAAATTGCCAATCGGGACAAGGGCGTTTATTCAAATCTGACCGCGAATTCGCCATCCCGCAAATCAGTCCGCAAGGTCGAACGTCTTCTCCCCAAGC
Source organism: uncultured Rhodospirillaceae bacterium (assembly GCA_937916005.1). GTDB lineage: Bacteria > Pseudomonadota > Alphaproteobacteria > MPNO01 > MPNO01 > CALGIA01. The sequence continues at coordinate 4,436 of CALGIA010000386.1, read as the reverse complement.
CTGCAAATCCCGTGGCGTCCCCTGCGCCGATGGCGTCCCCCGAGCCGGTGAAAAAATCCGTGGCGGCGCCCGCCGAGATCAAGCTGCCGCCGCCGCCGCCGGTGGCAAAATTTGTTCCGGAACTGCCGTCCGCCAAACCGCGCCAGGAGACCGATGCGGCCGGAGCGACCGGACGTGCGACCGATGCGCGGCCCCAAAGTTCCAAACCTTCGAGTTCCCAATCTTCAAAACCCACGCCTTCAACCGCCATGAAATGGCCGTCGGCGAAGATGCTGGCCGCCATTGCGCCGGCGACGAATGGGTCGACCCTGATACAACTCCTTTCCATGCGCTCGGAAAAATCCGTGCGCAAAGCCTGGACCGTGCTGCAAAAACGCCACGGGGATTTGCTGGGAAAGCTGACCCTGCATGTGGAGAAGCGCGATCTGGGCGCCAAAAAGGGCGTCTATTACCGGCTTCAGGCGGGTCCGCTGGCCAATGTCGCCGCGGCTCAAACGCTTTGTTCCCAGTTAAAAAAACAAAAATTGGGGTGCATCGTTGTCCGGCGCTGATGCCGGGCGCCCTGCTGCAATCGTCTTCGGCTGCGCCGGTGAAAGCCTGACCCCGGATGAAGCGGCATTTTTTGCGGACATCCGTCCGGCTGGCTTCATCCTGTTCGGTTATAATGTGTCGACCCCGGACCAGGTCCGCGCGCTGGTCGATTCCATGCGCGGCTGCGTCAGCGGTTATACGCCCATGGTGCTGATCGATCAGGAAGGCGGCAAGGTCGCCCGTCTTGGGCCGCCTTACTGGACCAAACGTCCGCCCGCTAAAGTGTTCGCCGATCTGGCCGCGACAGACCCGGACGGAGCCCATGAAGCGGCGCGGATCAATGCGCGCCTGATGGCCCATGATTTGACGGCGCTGGGGATCGATGTGGATTGCGCGCCGGTGGTCGACGTGCCGGTCCAGGGCGCCCATGACATCATCGGCGACCGGGCGCACGGCCAGACCCCCGAACTGGTGGCGTCGCTCGGGCGCGCGGTGTGCGAGGGGCTCATGGAGGGAGGCGTCGCGCCCATGATCAAGCACATGCCGGGCCATGGAAGGGCGCGCGCCGACAGCCATAAGGAATTGCCCAAGGTGGATACGGCGCGGGCGGTGCTCCACGACACGGATTTCCATCCCTTCGCGGCGCTCAACGACATGCCCTGCGCCATGACGGCCCATGTGATGTTCACCGATATCGATTCGGAAAAGCCCGCAACCACGTCGGCAAAAATGATCGATGATGTGATCCGGGGTGAAATCGGCTTCGATGGGTTGCTGTTCTCCGACGATCTGGGAATGGAGGCGTTGTCGGGCACGTTGCCGGAACGGGCCGCCGCGGTGCTGGCCGCCGGCTGTGATATCGCCCTGGAATGCTGGGGCGATCTGGAGAAAATGCGCGCCGTCGCGCCGGGCGTGCCGCTCATGTCGGACGCCGCCATGGCGCGCTATGACCGCATGCGCGACGCCGTCGGCGCGCCGGACGACGCGGATATTCCGACTTTGGAAGCAAGGCTGACCGTGTTGATTGGTCCGCAGGATTAGGGCGAGTTTTTGAACGATATCCTTTTCGGTATTTCCATCTGGCTGCTGCCGGTGCTGTTTGCGATCACCCTGCATGAGGCGGCGCACGGCTATGTGGCCTGGAAGCTGGGCGACGATACGGCCAAGCAGTTGGGGCGGGTCAGCTTCAACCCGCTGCGCCATATCGATCTATGGGGAACGATCATCGTCCCGGCGGTGTTGCTTCTAAGCACCTCTTTCGTGTTCGGCTGGGCCAAGCCGGTGCCGGTGGATTTCGGACGTCTCAACAATCCGCGCCGCGATATGGTCTGGGTTGCACTGGCCGGGCCGGGGATCAACCTGGCCATGGCGATATTTTGCGCCTTCATGATCCATGTGGCGGTCCAACTGCCGTCGCCGTTTGATGAATGGCTGTTCCGGAACCTGCGCAATGCGATCTATTTCAATCTGATCCTGGCGGTGTTCAACATGATTCCGCTGCCGCCGCTGGACGGCGGACGGGTCGCGGTCGGATTGCTGCCGAGATATCTCGCCTATTATCTCGCGGGATTGGAGAAGTACGGGCTTTTCATTATAATCGGCCTATTGTTCCTGTTGCCCATGGTTGGACGGGAAATCGGCATGAATTTGAACATCTTCCCCTGGCTGATCGGGGGGCCGGTCAGCTTCCTGATCGAAGTCATCGCGGGCGTGGCGGGATTTCGATGATGAACAAGTCCGGGATAGCGGTGATAGCGTGACCGAAACCGATCTCGATCAATTCGAAGAGCAGGAAAGCGGGCCTATTCTGGCGGCGCGGGAACTGGTTCTCGATCTTGATGGTTTCGAGGGTCCCATCGATGTGCTGCTGGTGCTTGCGCGCAGCCAAAAGGTCGATCTGACCAAGATTTCCATTCTGGGATTGGCCGAACAATATCTCGCTTTCGTGGCCGAGGCGCGCCGGGTGTCGCTGGAACTGGCCGCCGATTACCTGGTGATGGCGGCGTGGCTGGCTTATCTCAAATCACGCCTGTTGTTGCCTGAGCCTGAAACCGATGAGGACGAGCCAACGGCGCCGGAACTGGCGGAAGCGTTGAAATTCCAGCTTCGCCGCATCGAATCCATGCAGGAGGCCGGCACCAGGCTCATGTCCCGGCCACGGGTCGGGCGCGACGTGTTCAACCGCGGCGCGCCGGAAGGCATCGAGATCGTGCGGACGCCGGTCTATGAGCTGACCCTGTTCGAACTGCTTCAGGCCTATAGCGACAACCGCCGCAATGTTTTTTCCCATGAAGACCTCCATATCGAGGCTTCGCAGCTCTACAACATGGCCGACGCGGTAGAGCGCCTGCGCGGGTTGATCGGCGCCCATCTGGATTGGAATAATCTGATGACTTTCCTGCCGCCGGCCCCGGCGGGTAGCCTGTTGGCCCGCTCGGCAATCGCCGCCACATTCAGCGCCGCGCTGGAAATGACCCGCGCGGGACAGATGGAATTGCGTCAGGGCAACCGTTTCGGCCCGATATTTCTTCGGCCCCGGCGCGGCGCGGTCGCCGAGCCCGGCGTCGCCGGTAACGTTACGCGTCTAGAAAGTCCGGAGAGTTGACCATGCGACAGGAGCTTCGAATACTGGAAGCGTTGCTTTTTGCTTCCACCGAGCCGGTGGCGGAAGCCATGCTGGCCTCACATCTGCCCGATGATGCGGATGTGCCCGGCTTGCTGGATGAATTATCCCGGCATTACACCGGGCGCGGGGTCAATCTGGTACGGGTCGCGGGCAAGTGGTCGCTGCGCACCGCGGAAGATCTGGCCGCCCATCTGCGGGTCGAAACCAAGGTTGGCCGCAAGCCATCCCGCGCCGCGGTGGAAACCCTGGCCATCGTCGCCTACCACCAACCTTTGACCCGGACCGAGGTCGAGGAAATCCGCGGCGTATCATCGTCGCGGGGATCCTTTGACGTGTTGCTTGAAGCGGGCTGGATCCGTCCCGTCGGCCGCCGCAAAACCCCCGGCCAACCGGTTACCTGGGGCACGACGCCGAAATTCCTCGAGGATTTCGCGCTTGACCAGGTCAGTGATTTGCCCGGGATCGATGAACTCAAGGCGTCCGGCCTGCTCGACACGAGACCGTCCGGGTCGATCATTCGCGGCATGCCGGTTTCGGGCGGAGCCGACGCCTTGCCCGATGACGGTGACGCGGCAGACGAAGAGCGCGCGGAAGACCTCGACCCCGGCGAAGACGAAACTCTTCCCTCGGTCGATACAGAAACCGCCTGACCGCTGTCTCGTTTAATCATTGTTAATGATAATCGTTTGCAATAACTTGTTGGCGGAACGCATTACAGGATAAGGAACGGCATATAGCCGTAGTGAAATTGACGAGTCTGAATTCGGCACATCAGAAGGCCGGCGGTATCGTGCGCAACAGGCGCGGGTTACGTTTCGACGCCTGGACAATTTCGACGCTGTTGGTGGCCGTTCTGGTGTCTTTGCCGGTACTGGTCATTGCGGCTTATATATTTGTGCCCTCCGGCGGCGTCTGGTCCCATCTCGCCGCAACCGTTTTACCGCGCTATGTGAGCAATACGCTGATGCTGATCCTGGGCGTCGGGGTCGGCGTGCTGGTAATCGGGGTCGGCTCCGCCTGGCTGGTGACCATGTGCCGGTTTCCGGGCCGCCGGGTTTTCGAATGGGCGCTGCTGCTGCCCTTCGCGGTTCCGGCCTATGTGCTGGCCTATACCTATACCGGGCTGTTCGATTTCGCCGGGCCTTTTCAGAGCTGGATGCGGGCGGCCTTCGACTGGCAGCGGGGCGATTACTGGTTTCCCGAGATCCGCTCCCTCGGCGGGGCGATCGCCATGTTGTCCCTGGTGCTTTACCCCTATGTGTATCTGCTGTCGCGGGCG
>CALGIA010000385.1 GCA_937916005.1 uncultured Rhodospirillaceae bacterium | reverse complement strand
CTCATTTACCTGTTCTTCAACAGCCTTCGCCACCCTTTCGGGGACCTGATTACCCGCCGCCGTCGTTTTGACCTCCAACGATTCTAACTCCTGTTGCAGTCGATCCTTCAAGGGCAGGTCATGCGCGATTTGCAGATGGTGGGTTTCGAGCGCATTGGCGAGATCACCGAGCAGGACGGTCTTTGCGACGTGGTGATGCCGCCCTTTCCTGCTCGTCGCCATGCCAGCCGTGATCGTGACGGCGGCGTGTTCGATCTGTTCCGTAATGCGGGGGTCGGGTGTTCGAGTCACCCAGGCGGCACCATTCTCTTTCCCTCCCCCCAAACGGCGGTTTCGCGGAATCGTGCGCCGCGATATGGTGGGCGCTCCCGATCACTCATCCCGAAGGTAGTGTCATGGCGCGGACCCATTTTTCTTCTTCTTCGTTTCTGCTGCGTTGGGCAGTGGCGCTGGTTTTGGTTTTTGCCACCTTTAACCCCACCGACTATTCATATTTCCGGTGGGTGGCGGTTTGGGATGGAAACAATGTTCCGGTCAAGGCGCTGGTGGGAATCGCCCTGCTGATTGTCTATGTGATTTATTTTCGGGCGACCTGGCGGTCCATCGGCCCCATAGGGTTGACCCTGGCGGCGGCCCTGATGGCGGTTCTGGTCTGGGTGACCATCGATTTCGGCTTGCTGGACCTCAACAAGCCGACCATCATGACCTGGGTGCTGCTGTTCGCCTTTGGGACCATATTGGCGATCGGAATTTCATGGTCACATATTCGCCGCCTTGTGTCCGGCCAGGCGGATATGGACGATGTGGAAGACTGACGGGCTTCATTGCCAGCACAGCACGCGCGCCATAAAACGCCGGGCTTTGGTGAAAATTTCGTCGGGCGCCACGGGCGCGCCGCCCATGCGGGTGCGGTAATCGATTCCGTGGCGTTTCAGGAAATCGAGCACCGTTTCGCGGCTGATGGCAATGCCGATATTGCGCATCACCCGGCCGGTTGTCTGGAACATTTTGGGCGTATTGATTTTCGCCGTCACCACCCCGATCACCAGGCCGTTGATGTCGAGCACCGGGCCGCCGCTATTGCCGCGCCGGATATCGGCCTTGATGCGGAACCGACCCTTCCGGGCCTCGCCGCCCAGCCAGGCATCGATGGCGCGGCCCTGTGTGAAGATGGGCTTGATGGTGACGCGGCCATGCAGGGGATAGCCGACAACCGAGATTTCCCCGCCGCCCATCCGGCCCGGACTATCGCGGAAGACGGCGACCGAGGAGTCCGGGAGGTCAAGCTTCACGCGCAGCAATGCCAGATCGGCGGTCGCGTCGCGCTGGATGATCTCGGCCGGGACCGGTTTTCCCGTCATGGGCTGGACGGATACCGCCCCGCACTTGGCAATCACATGTTCATTGGTCAGCAATGCGCCATCTGAAGCGACGAAAAACCCGGACCCGCTACCCCGTCGCCGGCGGTTGGGAAACAGTTTGGATTCCTGATTGATCTGGCCGCGAATACGCTGAATGCGTCGCTGGCGGACCTGATCGGCCACGGCCTGATCGACGATTTCACCCCGGCACGCCCCCCGCGCGACGCGCATGACCAGGTCGCGGCCCCGGTCGAGGCAATAGACCGGGCTATTATCATCGGACGCAGCATTCCCCGTCGCCGTGGACGCGGCGAAAACGGCAAGCGCCAAAATCATACGGGATAAAAACATGGCCATGGGTCATCGGGTCCGCGCTCGGGTTCGGTATCAAGGGTATTATACGCCCAATTCGGTGAGGTCGCGTTAAGATCGAATACACGTTATCGTAATTGCCGAAATTCAACAGGGAACCGCATAAAATGGAAAAACTCGTCAAGGCGATACGCGACGTCGTGGTCGCCAACCGCATACTCGCCCGCGAAGGCGTCGTCGATGCCTATGGCCATGTCAGCATCCGCCACCCGGACAATCCGGAACATTATCTTATGTCCCGGTCGCGCAGTCCCGAGCTGGTGACCCTGGACGACATCATGGAATTCAGGCTTGACGGCGAACCGATCGACGACCGGGGCCGGCAACCCTATGCGGAACGCCACATCCACGGCGCCATATATGAAAAGCGCCCGGAAATGATGTCGGCGGTCCATAATCATTCCCACGACGTCATTCCCTACACGGTCACACCCGTAAAACTGCGCCCGGTGGCCCATGTGGGCGCCGCCATCGGCGCGGAAGTTCCGGTCTGGGATATCCGCGACAATTTCGGCGATACCAACCTGCTGGTGATGAACATGGAACAGGGCCGCGATCTGGCCGACACCCTCGCCGATAACCAGGTGGTGCTGATGCGCGGCCATGGCTGCGCCGTTTCGGGCCGGTCGATTTATGAATCGGTGATGGTGTCGATCTATCTGCAGGTCAACGCCAAGCTGCAGGCGAACGCCATGAATTTGGGCGAGCCGGTCTATCTGTCACCGGGCGAAATCAGCCAGTGCCATGAAACCTTCATGAGTGATTTTTCGGTCGACCGCGCCTGGGAATATTTCCGGTCGCGCGCAAACGTTACGGGAGTGTAGAAAGGCTGCACCGGCCCGCTCAATAAACACTCTAATCCATTAAGGCCAGTACGGCGCGGGCCAGTGCGCCGTGCGGATCGTTGAGATCGAAGGGGATATCGAAATGGTTGAACGCGTCCCGGTCGATATGGTCGCATTCGAAGCCCCGTGCTTCCCAGGCGGCGGCGTAGATTTCAGTCTGACGTTTGAATTCGCCGGTTTCATTGCCGCCGTGGGATAAGATCAACGGGCAGCCCCGGTCGGGCAGATTGTGGATCGGGCTGTTGCGCCAGGCCGACAGCTCATCGAGATGCATCCACTCATTGGGCTCGGACAGCCTTACCGGCTCCAGATCGTACAAACCAGAGAGCGCGCAGGCGCTTTTGACCACATCATCGGGCACGCCGAACCGGTCATGCCAGCCGCCGGCCAGCAACATGCCGACCAGATGTCCACCGGCGGAATTTCCGCCGATATGAATGCGGTCGGGATCGGCGCCGTATTTTTCCGCGTTCCGGTATAACCAACCCAGCGCGGCGCGGCACTGACGCACGATCTCATCCAGCGAGACCGCCGGGGCGAGGCTGTAATTTATGGTCGCCACCGCCGCGCCATTGGCGACCATGTTGGGCGCCATGAAACTGGACTCCGTGTGGCTCAGCACATGCCAATAGCCCCCATGGATGAAAACGAACAGGGGCGCGCCGCCCTTGGCGGGGAAAATATCCATGATTTCGTCGGGACTATCGCCATAGGAAACATCGATCTCGCACGCCAGGCTTTCCCGCGCCGCCTTGCTTTCATCGGCATAGCGCTGAAGGATCGCCTCGAACTGGTCGGATGGAATGCTGTCCCGGATCCGGTATTCCCGGTCCAGGGTTTCCTGGTCGAAATTCCGATAGATTTTCATGTTTCAGAGGTCCGAACGGGGATTGAATTTGGGTTTGCGCTTTTCGCGCAGGCTGGCCACGCCTTCGCGCGGCTCGGGCCCGGTAAAGCCGAGAAATTCCAGCGCCAGGGACGCATCGAACGTGGGGCCCATGGTGCGCAGCCAGTTATTGAGCGCGTATTTGGTCCAGCGGATTGCGCTGGGCGCGCCCTCGGACAGTTTGACGGCGACGTCCAGCGCCTTGTCGAACAATTCGTCCTCCTCGACGCATAACGACACCAACCCGATGCGTTCGGCTTCCTCGCCGCTGAGCGGTTCGCACAACAGCAGGTAATACTTGGCCTTGGCCATGCCGCAGAGCAGGGGCCAGATGATCGCCGCGTGATCGCCGGCGGCCACGCCGAGCCTGGTGTGGCCATCGATGATGCGCGCGGTTTTCGAGGCGATGGAAATATCGGCCAGCAGTCCGCAGACCAGCCCCGCTCCAACAGCCGGGCCATGCATGGCGGACACCACCGGCTTGGAACAGTTGATCAGATTATAGACGATGTCGCGCGCCTCCTTCCAGGTGCGGGCGCGGGTGTCGAAATCGTCCATGATGCCGTCGATCATCTCCATGTCGCCGCCGGCGGAGAATGCCTTGCCGGCACCCCGGATCATGGCCACGGACACATCCGGGTCTTCATCGATATCGCGCCAGATGCGCGACAGCTCGCCATGCATGGCGTCATCGGCGGCGTTCAGCTTGCCCGGCGTATCCAGCGTGATCTGAAGAACACGGGGCGCGGGCCAGTCGAGCTTGAGCCGTTCATAGCGTGCATATCTATCGATCATCGGGCGTTTCCAATCGGCGTGTCAATGTTCGTGATCATGGGAATGACCGTGGCTGTGATCATGGGAATGATCATGAGAATGGTTGGGGTCGTCATCGTGATGGTGGTGGTCTTTGGGATGCAGCATGGATTCGGGCATGATACGCTCGATTTCAGCATGCAGCGCCTTGAGATGATAGGGCGACACCTGAAACCCCAGATCAACCCCGGACATGCGGGCGACAAGCACCCCGTCGCTGTCTTCGAGCCCTTTCATCAGGCCGATATCGGAAATTACCAACGGGCTTGTCTCGACCCGGTCCGTGTGGCCGAACTGATGGGGCGTCACCTGATTGCGCCGCGCGGCCGAATTCTGGCCGAGCTGGATCATGTAATGGATGATGCTTTCCAGGTCCCGGTAGTCGCAGGAAATATCCACCTTGCGCCCGTCCCGACCTTCGATGCCGAACTGGATTGTTTCGCCATTGTCGCTGACCTCCGCGCCGATGAGGCGCGCAAGTTCCAGAACTGAGTCCGCCATATTTGATTTCTCCCGCGCACGGTTCCGTTGTCAGCTATCGACTATCAGCGTTAGCGGAGGCCTGTTGATCGATCACCATGCCCATTTCCTTGGCGCCGCGTCCCGGCGACCGGAAATAAATCACCGACAGGCGGCTGTCCTTGTCCGCCTGAATGCCATGGCTGGACCCGACCGGGGCAAATACCAGGCTGTGTTTTTCCACATGGAAACTTTCGTCGTCGACGGTCATGGTGCCGCGCCCCTCCAGAACCAGAAAGGCCTCATCCTCTTTGACATGATGATGGGGCACCGTGCCCTGGCCCGGCTCATAGCACAGCAATTCGCTGGTCATGGTTTCGGTGATGATGACGCGCTGCTTGGTGCGCCGTTTTTCCTGGTAATCGATGGCATCGTCGACACGGAGATGTTTCATTCACTCATATCCCAGATGACGCAGCCCATGCCGCAGCGTAGCGCCAGCGGGGCGGTATAGCTGACCACCCGCGCCTTGCGGTCACCGACGGCCCCCATGGCCGCGATCCAGGCCAGCAGCTCGGATGTTCCGCCGTCACCGGCCGCCGCCATGCGTTCAAGCGTCGCCTCGGCCAGGACTTTTTCCGGATCGCCCAATGTCAGCAAATCGAGAAACCAGCGGTCGAATTCATCGTCGATCTCGAAATATTTCGGCCCGCCCGGGTCATGGGACATGCCGCCGGTGGCCATCAGCGCGACCCGTTCGCCGTCCGGGCGGTGGTCGCGCACGATCCGGGCGATGGATTTGCCGAAATCATAACAGGTTTGCGGCGTCGGGATCGGCGGCACGATGCAGTTCATGTGGATCGGCACCAGGGGAATATCGTAATCGGGCGTCAGCCGGGTCAACGGAACGGTCCAGTTATCGTCGAACAGCAATTCATCCTTGAACGCCAGATTCAGCCCATCCCGGCTGCCCTCATTGATCAGGGTCCGGGCGACGTCCCGGTTACCCTTGACCGTATAGTCGGGCACGTTGAGCCAATCCTTGAACCAGTCGGCCGGACCGGACCAGGAATCCGCCGTGCCGACACAAAAATCGATGCCGCTGGACAGAGGCAGGTTGAGCACATGGTCATTGGAAATGCCGATGATGACATCGGGCTCCGCCGCACGCAGGAGCCGGCCCATTTCATCATATCCCGAGTTGAGGCTGTCCTGTTCTTCCTCGGTCGCCTTATCAAGCCAGCCGGTCAGGCCGGGCGCGTGGGATACGGCGATGGTCGTGACGATCTCACCCATCGTGGGAGTCTCCCTCAACGATTTGCTCGATATAGACCCTTGCGGCGTCGCTGCTGTTGAAATTATAACCGTTGCCGTGAAACAGGCGCGTGACCTGCGGAATGAAGTAAGGGTGGACGCCCAGTTCGCCCAGCTTGCGCAGATCCTCGTTGCGCCAGGCGTCCTTTTCCTCGTCACTGAGCCCGTACTGTTCCAGAAACGGTTCAACATTTTGTTGGAACCGTTGCACCAGCGCCATGTCGCGGCGCACCTCGAACACCATCCTATTGGACGGCAGGGTCCGATCGGTGTCGGCTATGGCCATTATGCGTCTCCCACCAGCAGGTTGTAACCGCCTCAATACATGAGACTATTTTTCGTGCCCAAAGATATCACACGGTCCTCCGGATTGCATTTGATTTACAGGCCCATTCACAACATGATGCGCGCGATTTCTCATTCTACAGGAGGCGACAAAATGGACGCAGATGCAAAAAAGACCGCACTCAGGATGATTCCCTACGGAATCTATGTGCTGACGGCCGAGAGCGCCGACGGCACGGTGGCCGCGGCCACGGTCAACTGGGTGACCCAGTCATCATTCGACCCGCCTTTGGTTGCGATCGGCGTGAAAACGGATTCCGGCGCCTATAGCGTCTTGCGCGAGGCCGGCAATTTCGCTCTCAATTTTCTGGGCAAGGGCCAGCAGGGCGCGGCGTTCACGTTCTTCAAGCCGGCGGAAGTCGCCGACGGCGCGATCAGCGGCGAGCCCTATACCAGCGGATCAAACGGCGCGCCCCTGTTGACCAACGCCATCGCGTCGGTCGAATTCAAGGTCGCGACGGTGGTCGAACAGGGTGATCATCACATCGTCGTGGGCGAAGTCACCGAAGCCAGGGTCAACACCCAGCCGGAAGGCCGCGCGGACCACGCCGTGCTGCATATGGGCGAACTGGGAGATAACGTTTTCTATGGCGGCTGATTGAGTGACGCACCGGTCCCGACAAATAAGGGGCCGGTGCGAATTTCTCGAAAAAATCCTTCAATTCACCAGATCGGGTTCGTCTTCGGACTCAATATCGGGGACATCCGCCGTCGGACCCGATTGGTGATGAGTCATTTTCCAGATCCTCCCCTCGCGCACGAACATATTCGTGGCAATCAGGAACTGGTCTTCAATCTGTTCAAAACAGATCACGATCCCCACATCGCCATGCATATAGGCGGTTGGCGCCCGGCAATAGATATTGGGCGATTCCGGATTGGCAATGATCGCGGACCAGCTTTCCATTACATCTTCGCGCCCGTCCAGCATTCCCCAGCCTGGATGAATACAGGTCAGGGGTGCGGTCTCCGACCATAACGATTCCATCGCACCCATATCCCGATCAGCGAAAGCCCGATAGAACGCTTCATTGACGAATAAAATCGCCGGATGGTCCGACATCGGGCTTCCCTCTGAAGATGATAAAGGCTGTATAGGATGTAAACTCGTCGAATCGACGGTAAACGTCAATCACCGCCGCCAATCGCCTTCGGGAAATCATTGAATAGATCGGCCAGGTAGCGGGACCGCATCACCAGCCCGGCAATCACCAGATTGGCCAGAATATTGCCCCACAGAACCGGATCGAGCCGGCCGATGTCGGCCCAGTGCTTCCACAGAAAAAGCGCGACATAAATCGCGATGCTGTCGAGAATGATCTGCCTGCCATGACGCCAGACCATCCGCGCGGCCCGCCCTCCCTGGGGCACCCGCGCGCCCAGCGCAAGCATCAGCGCCAGGGCGGGCAGATCGGAAATCATGTAGACCGGATCGAACAGCGCGGAAACACCGAGTTGGGTATGTCCACGAGACGATGCAAACAACAGGAACGCCAGCACCAGCGTATGGCGGGTCATATAAAGCAACACCCCCCACAGCACCCAATTGACGCGCAGCACGCCGTGATGATTATACCGGGTAAAATCGTAGCCCAAATCCCCGCCGCCTTATTCCGTCAGCACCATTCCCGTCAGATCAATCCCCGCATCGCGACCGGCAATCAGATCCGCCGTCACCCGGGCCGACCCGCACGCCATGGTCCACCCCATGCTGCCATGGCCCGTATTGAACCATAGATTTTCATGGCGGCCACGGCCGAATATGGGCGTGCCCTCGGGCGTCAGGGGCCGCAGCCCGCACCAGACTTCCCCATGATCAAAATCGGCGCCGCCCGGAAACAGGGCTTCGGCGGCGCGGCGCATGGCCGCGTATTGGGCCGGCGGACGGGACAGATCATAGCCCGCGATCTCGGCGGTCGACGTCAGCCGCAACCGGTCCCCCAGCCGGGACCAGGCCATCAACAGCCCTTCATCGACGCCGCTGCCAATGGGTCCTTGATGTGACGATGTCACCGGAAAGGTCATGGAATAGCCCTTGACTGGATAGATCGGCAATTTCACCCCGAGACCGCGCGCGACAAGCGGACTCTGGGGTCCGAGCGCCATCACATACGCGTCGGCGGTGAAATTGCCCTTGTCGGTGCGAACCCGCGCGACGGACGCGCCGTCCGCCTCGATCTCCTGGATGGTCGTATTGAACTGGAACGTAACACCGGCCCCGGCGGCAAGGTCGCCCAGGGCGCGGGTGAATTTGTTGCAATCGCCATGTTCATCATCGGGACAATAGACCGCGCCCGCGATGCTGGCCCCCAGATGGGCCAGGGCGGGCTCAACCCGCGCGCAGCCCTGGGCGTCCAGCACCTCCATCCGCACGCCTTCATCGACCAGCAGGCGCATTTCGGCGATCCCCCGATCCAGCGCGGCGGCGTCCCGGTGCAGGTATAAAATGCCGCCCCGGTCAGGATCGAACGCGATGCCGGTATCTGCGATCAGATCATGCAGCACATCCTGGGAATAGGCCGAAATCCGCAGCTTGCGAAGCGAATTCACCCGCGCGCGGCCATGGGTGCATTGGGCCAGGAACTTGAGCCCCCAGGACCACATGTCCGGATCCAGCCGGGGCCGCAACCGAAGCCCCGTGTCATCGCGCCAGAATGACCGCAGCAGGGTCGCCGGCACGCCGGGACGGGCCCAGGCAAAGGCATGACCCGGCGACAGCAAGCCCGCATTGGCGAAACTTGTGCCGTCGGCAACGGCTTCCTCCCGGTCGATAACGGTCACGTCATGGCCGTCGCGGGACAAAAACCAGGCGGTCGTGACTCCGATCACGCCGCCGCCAAGCACGATGATTTTCATGGCCCCAATCTAGAGCCCTTTGCGATCAAATAGAATCATTTTGGCATTATACCAAGCCCCGCTTGGCCCGACCCGGCGGCCTGCCTATAATCCACCAGCCCGCAATCGCGGGACCTGATGACGCATAGTTGAGGATCGCTGATAATGGCTGATAAACCTGATGCCCCGGCCGGAATGGAGGTCGGTGTTTCGTCGGACCCCGGACCGGGCCACAACCAACCCAAGGAAGTCGTGTGGGAGCGCTGGCAGCGCAAACGGACCTTTGTCCGCGCCCTGGAAGGCACCTATGGCGAGCTTCAGGAAAAACTCTGGAACCAGCCCCGGGTCTATAGCCACCTGGATATGGAATGGCACGGCGGCCCGCAGCTGTTTGACAAGACCATCATCAATCCGCAGAAGACCGACGTCGCCCAGTCGGTTGAAACCCATATTTCCTGCATTGCGCCCGGCGGCACCGGGCAGCGCCATGGACATATGAACAGCGCGATTTTCTACTGCATGCGCGGCCAGGGTTACGACATCCATGACGGCATACGCTACGACTATGAAGCCGGCGATATCATGGTGGTCGAAAACGGCTGCGTTCATCAGCATTTCAACGCGTCTGAAACCGAAGATCTGGTGATGCTGGTCATGAAGGCCAAGCCGCTGTTCCTGTTCATGCACATGTTGTTCCAGAAAATGGCCAAATATCCGCCGAAAGAGGCCAGACCGGGGTGGGAAGACTGGACCCCCCCGACGGATATTTAAGAAGAAAGAGGAATACAGAAAATGGCGGACGAAAAAGACATTGCCCATATGGGTGACGCGAAAGCGGAAATTTACAGCGACTGGCTTCAGGATTCAGCGGAATTCCGGAAGGATTACCGGCAGCGCATCACGGTGCTCAAAGCCAAGGACATGCCGTTTGAAAACTCGCCCGACGGGTTGCTCAAGCACATGGTCCATGACGACCTCAACACCACGGAATGCTGCCTGGACATCTATATGCAGTTCCTGGAGCCGGGCGGACAATCGGGCAAAAGCCGCAGGCTGGCCGAACACATCATCTATGTGGCCGAAGGCGAGGGCTATGATCTGCACTGGGACGTGGATTTCGAGGTCGACGACGTCTTTCACTGGGGTTGGGCGGACGAACCCAAGAAATATGAATGGAAACGCGGCGATTTCGTCTTCGTGCCGGCCTATACCCTGAAGCAGCATGTCAACAGCAGCAAGGACAACGAAGCGCGGCTGATCGTGATGACCAACCGCATCTTCAAATCCATGGGTCTCGACTGGATCGAGCAGATCGAAAACGCCGGGACTTACAAAGGCGATCTGCCGACCGAGCTTGCCGGACCGGGTTGGGAACCGGATTCACGCGTCACGGGCTGAGCCGCCTTACCTACGAGGAGAAGCTTAAGTGCATCGG
>CALGIA010000384.1 GCA_937916005.1 uncultured Rhodospirillaceae bacterium | reverse complement strand
GAACACAATGCCGGCGGCGATTCGGGCGGAAATCGGAATATAATCACCGATCATCCCAATTCACCGTCGATTCCGAGGAAATCAACAAGATGCGGAAGAACTCAGTAGAAACCATTATGGGCGCGGTGGTTATCGTGGTCGCGGTCCTGTTTGTGATGTTCGCCTATGACAAGGCTGATCTCAAAACCGTTGAAGGTTACGCCATCAGCGCCAAGTTCGACCGTATCGACGGAATCAAGCGCGGCAGCGAGGTCCGCATGAGCGGCATCAAGATCGGGACCGTTACCGATCAGCTCCTGGATCCCAAGACATATCTCGCCGTGGTGCGGCTGAACATCGACAGGAACGTCAAGCTTCCCATGGACACCTCGGCGGCCATTACGTCGGACGGGTTGTTGGGCGACAAATACATGGCGCTGTCGCCCGGCGGCGACGACAACATGATTCCCGCCGGCGGTGAGATTGAAACCACCCAGGGGTCGATCGATTTGTTCTCCCTGGTCGGCCAGATGATATTCAGCCAGACCGGCAAGAAAGACGGCAAAAAGGCCGATGACGCAAAATAGATCCGACCAACCCGGGTTCGAAGAAGACGCCGAATTGGTCGCGGTCGACGCAGCGTGACCGGTCGCCGGATAATTTCATCCGCCTGGGCGGCGGTTATGATCCTGTTTGCCCTGATTGCGTTTGTCGGCGGCCCGGTTTTTGCGCAGATCGCGCCGGAGCCCGGCCCTAACCCGAACCTGAATAAAACCGCCATCCTTCAGGGGCTCGACAAGGTCACGGCGCGGATTTCGACCTTTGAGGCGCCGGTTGGCGTGACGGTGCGATTCGGCACGCTGGAAATCGTGGTGCGCGTTTGCCGCAAGCGCCCGCCGGAAGAGCCGCCGGAAACCTCCGTGTTTCTCGAGATCGATGAAATGCGCCGCGGCGAAAATCCGAAGCGGCTGTTTTCCGGCTGGATGTTTGCATCCAGCCCGGCATTGTCGGCGTTGGAGCACCCGGTCTATGACGTCTGGGCCGTCGATTGCAGGAACTCTTCCAACTCGTCCGGCGACAAATCGCGATGAAATGTCGCCTGATGCTCCAGCGCGTCGGCCAATAGCTGGCGATATCCGCCGCGGTGAATTTCCATCGCGCCGAACTTGGCCAGATGGGCCGTGACGAACTGGATATCGAGCAGTTTAAAGCCGCCTTTTTTCAGCCGGGCGACCAGATGCACCAGGGCGATTTTGCTGGCGTCGTCAATCCGGCTGAACATGCTCTCGCCGAAATAGGCGCCGCCCAGCGAGACTCCGTAAAGCCCGCCGACCAACTCGCCGTCGCACCAGGCTTCGACGCTATGGGCGCGTCCCATTTGGTGAAGTTCGGAATAAATCTCGACGATTTCTTCGTTGATCCAGGTTTCATCCCGGTCGGGCGCGGGTTCGGCACAGGCCCGGATGACATCTTCGAAGCAGGTGTCGCAGCGGATTTCAATGTGGCCCCGGCGGATCGTCCGGCGTAGCCGTTTGGAAAATTTGAAACCGTCCAGCGGAAGTATCCCGCGCTTTTCCGGATCGATCCAATACAGCGTATTATCGTCCCGGCGCTCCGCCATGGGGAACAGGCCGATGGAATAGGCGCGCAACAGGGTATCCGGGGACAGAACCGCCATGATCGCTTGCGCTATTCCTCCGCTTCAACGAATTTTTCCAGCCAACCGATATCATAGTCGCCGTTGATGAAGTCAGGATCAACAATAACCCGCTGCAGCAGCGGTATGGTCGTTTCAATGCCGCCGATGACATATTCCTCCAGCGACCGGCGCAGCCGCATCAGGCATTCATTGCGGGTCGCGCCGTGGACGATCAGCTTGGACACCAGGCTGTCGTAACTGGACGGCACGCGATAGCCGGAATAAAGCCCCGAATCGACCCGTACGCCGAGCCCGCCCGGTGGGTGGTAGTCTGTGATCAGCCCGGGCGACGGCGTAAAATCAATCGGCGATTCCGCGTTGATGCGGCATTCGATGGCGTGACCGGAAATGGTGATATCTTCCTGGCGCAGGCTCAGCGCCGCGCCGTCGGCGACCATGATCTGCTCGCGGACGATATCGATCCCGGTAACCATTTCGGTCACGGGATGTTCGACCTGAAGCCGGGTGTTCATCTCGATGAAATAGAACTCTCCGTCCTGAAACAGGAATTCCAGCGTACCGGCGCCGCTATATCCCAGGTTCTCGACCGCAGTGCGGGAAATCTTGCTGATTGAGTCGCGCTGGTCGTCGTTCAGCGCCGGGGACCCTGCTTCTTCAAGCACCTTCTGGTGCCGGCGTTGCAACGAGCAATCCCGTTCCCCCATCGAGATCGCGTTGCCGAAACTGTCGCCCATGACCTGGATTTCAATATGCCGGGGGCCGGTGAGAAACTTTTCCATATAGATGGTGTCGTTGCCGAAATAGGCGGCTGCTTCGCTGCGCGCCGCGCTGAAGGCCGCCGCCAGTTCGTCCGGCCGTTCGACGATTTTCATGCCGCGCCCGCCGCCGCCGCCCGCCGCCTTGAGCAGAACCGGATACCCGATTTCTTCCGCCATGTTGCGCGCGGATTGCATATCGGTCAGGGCGTCTTTCGAACCGGGCACCACAGGCACGCCGGCATCGACCATTGCCGCCTTGGCGGCGATCTTGTCTCCCATGATGCGCATATGGTCGGGTGACGGCCCGATAAACGTAAAGCCGTGCTCTTCGACGATGGCGGCGAAATTGGCGTCTTCCGACAGAAAGCCGTAGCCCGGGTGAATCGCATCCGCATTGGCGATGATCGCCGCGGAAATGATGGCCGGAATGTTGAGGTAGCTCTGACTCGCCGGTGGCGGGCCGATGCAGACGCTCTCATCGGCGAGCCGCACATGCATGGCGTCATTGTCGGCCGTGGAATGGACCGCGACGGTCTGGATTCCCATTTCCTTGCAGGCGCGGTGAATCCGCAACGCGACTTCACCACGATTGGCAATAAGGACCTTTTCGAACATACGTTGGCCCGCTATTCGAGGATGATCAGTTCCTCGCCGTATTCTACCGGCGCGGTATCCATGACCAGAATTCTGACAACCTTGCCCGCGCGCGTCGCCCGGACCGGGTTGTATGTCTTCATCGCTTCGATAAGCAGCAGCGTCTGGCCTTCAATGACCATATCTCCGAGGCTGACAAACGCCGCCGCGCCGGGTTCGGGCGAGAGATAAACCGTGCCCACCATCGGCGCCGTGACCGCGCCCGGATGACTGCCGGACTGTGCGTCCGATCCCGCCGCGGCACTGACCGGCGGCGCGCCGGCCATCGCCGCCGATACCACGCCGGTCGCCGCGCGCGACACACGAATTGATTCCTCACCCTTGGCGTACTCGATTTCGCTCAGTCCCGTATCCTCGAGCAGGGCCGCCAGTTTGCGAACCAGATCGTCATCCACATTGAAACCGGTCATGCGCCGTCACCCGCGTCATTGATAATCCGCGCCATTGCGTCAATCGCCAACTCATAGCCATGGCCGCCGAAACCGCAGATCACCCCGCGCGCAACCTCGGACACATATGAATGACGCCGGAAGGCTTCGCGCCGCAGCGGATTTGACAGATGCAGCTCTATGACCGGAAGCTCGGCGGCGATCAGCGCATCCATGATGGCGATCGACGTATGGGTATAGGCGGCCGGATTGATGATGATTCCGCCATGATCGCCCCGCGCCGACTGGATCCAGCCGACCAGCTCGCCTTCGCTGTTGCTTTGGCGGAAATCGATCTGGAGCCCCAGGGCCGCGCCCTTGGCAAGGCAATTCGCGCGGATGTCGTCGAGCGTATCCGTGCCGTATAGGGCGGGTTCGCGGACCCCCAGCATGTTCAGGTTTGGACCATTGAGGAGCATGATCTTGGAAGAGGCGGCCATCTCGAAATTTCACTCTGGTAATATGGAGTAATATGGCTGATGCGCGGTTATATCATGCACCCCGCCAAGCGCAATCAGCGGATTTGTTCACGTCGTCCGGCCAAATGGACGGATCACATTGTTTGCCCTAGTCTTTTTGTACTAGTCCGGTCAATTTTCATATGAATTTAACCAATTTTCGATAGGTAAGATCCCGAATACGTTTAATCGATTGGGTTGATAATGGACGAAATGTCGACAGATATGCTGTCCGACGAGGGTGAAATCGAGTCGGAAACAGGCGGTGACAGCGGGAATGACGCGCCACAGGGCATGGAGCGCCGCCTGGTCTTTCGTCTGCTCAGCCATTGGCGCGAATTGGTGGGGCGCGACCTGGCGGGCGAGCATGATTATCCGTCATTTTCCGAACTTGACCCCGAAACCATCCCCGATATTTGGGAACATGCCTTTGTTCTCGACATTTCAGGTCATATGGAAGACCCGTTATTTCGCCTTGTCGGGCCGAAATTTGCGGCGTATTCGCCGATCGATCTCCGAAATTTGCCGGTTTCCCAGGCGCCCCGCGATAGTCTGGTTGAAAAGTCGGTGGATTTCGCGCAGGAAGTCATTTCGAGGGAGGTCCCCATATCCCGTGGCGGCGAATTTCTGAAACCCGACGGCGTCAAGGTACTTTATCGTAGCATCATCCTGCCCATGAGCGATGACGGGATCACTGTAAGCGGCTTGTTCGGCGCGGCGAATTGCCGGGAAGAAACGGTGTAAACGTGGCCGCTTCTGGATCAGTTATGAAAGCATTCGAGATCCACACCTACCTGGGTGGACGCTGGAAGATCGATTCGGTTTTCGATGACCGTGATCTCGCCGTGTTCGAGGCCGAACGCATGGATGTTTCGGGCAGATATCCGGGCGTCCGGGTGGTCGAGGAAACCTTTGACGAAGCCAGCAATTCGACCACCAACCGGACAATCTTTCGCGGCGCCAAGGTGGCGAAGGCGAATGAGGAAGAATTCCGGAAAAGCGCCGCGGTCCGCCGGCAGGTCGTCACGGCCCGCGAGGAACGAAAAGTTACCAGCGTTGCGCGTCAGCGTCAGCTCAAACGCGAGGCGGTGCAAAAGAAAACCAGCCCCGTTCGCCTGATCACGATCCTGATCCTGCTCGCCGGTTTCGCCGGTGGCGCGATGTTTGGTCTGTCCTATCTTAACCAGATGATGTAATCGCCGTCTACGCCGCCCCAATCCGCTTCCACGGATTCTCTCCGCCGCGCGACTATTATATGTGAACGGAAAACGCCTATTTCCCGGCGCGGGTGTCGGCGACGATCTGGCGCATGGTTTCCAGGTCGCGGCCGCCCTTGAGGATGTGGCCGCCTTTGAGGATGTGGCCGCCAATGACAAAGGAAGGCGTGCCGTTGAGTTTCAGGGCTTCGGCGAGCTGGTAGTTTCGCCGCAGGATATTGGTGATGCCGGCGCTGTCCATGTCGCGCACCAGACGCGGCAGGTCGATCCCGGCTTTTTCAGCAATCTTGAACACGGCATTCTTGTCCAGCTTTCCGCGTGCTTCCATCATGGCATTGTGGAAGGGCAGGTATTTTCCCTGGGCGCGGGATGCGAGCGCCGCGCGCGAGGCGAAGACCGATTCCGGTCCCAATATGGGCCAGTCCTTATAGACCCGGCGCAGTTTGCCGTCGCCCTTCATCAGGGTGTCGACGATGGGGTGAACCCGTTTGCAGACGCCGCAGCGATAATCGAAGAATTCGACGATTGTCACATCGCCGTTCCTGTCCCCGGCCACGGGCGATTCCGGGTCGTTGAACAACACCGCGCTCTGTGATTGCAGCACCGCCCGGCTGGCATCGGCTTCGGCGATTTTCTGCTTCTCTTGCAGGACCTCGAACGCTTCGGCAATAATTTCGGGGTTTTTCAGCAGATAGTCGCGGATCACGCCTTCGAACGCTTTCTTTTGATCCGGCGATATGGTCTCGGCGGCGTTTGCGCCCGAGATCAGACAAAGGCACAGCGCCATGGCGCCCAAAGCGCATCCCGCCGTTCGTAGCCTGTTAACAATATTCATACCCGCGCCAATCAAAATTTTGTTGCCTGAACCTGATGTAATTTGGCGCGGCATCATTCTCAAGATTTAAAATCACCGAGCCCCGTCACATTTTAGATGGAAAAGATTAATGCTTGCGCCGATCGACGGCGTTGATCACATCGCCGGCCCGCAGCCACCCCGGAGAACCGCGCTTGAGAATGCCCTGGGCGCGCGCGGCCATGCGTTTGGCGTCGTCCGGCCGCCCGATCAGAAGGTTGTATTCGGCCGATGCCAGGGCCGAGCGCCCGAGGCGGTTCTGGCGTCCGTACGCGGTGGCCGCAAGGCGCCACGCAATGGGCATGGTTCTTTTGACCCGGAGCGCCATTTCAAGATTTAGGACCGCGGGCTTCAAAAGTTCGGCGCGGTTCAATTCAATCTGCGCGTGGGCGAGACTTATTCTTAGCAAGGGCGCGTTCGGCAATGCCTTGACCGCCAGTTCCATCGGCGGCAGGGCTTCGGCGATGCGTCCACTTTTGAACAGGATCTCTCCCTTGAGTTCCCGAAAATATGGATCGCCCGGCGCTTGCGCGATCAACTCATTGATCATGGGCAGAGATGTTGTGATATCGCCGTGACGATAATAAGCGACCGCCCGCGCGTACCGGGCCGGCACGCTTGTATCGCCCGGGGGGTAGTCCCGCAGCGTTCTGCCGAGCGGGTAAAGGTATCCCTTGAGCTTGGCCACCATGCGTTGATGGGCCTCGGTGATGGAAGGTGGAAATTTTCGATCCGAGTAAGGTGAGTTCGCCACATGGGTGCGGATAAAGTCGATCCGGTCCGGGGTCAGCGGGTGGGTCATCTCGTAGGAGATTTCCTGCTGGCGGCCGCGGCTGATGATCAGCGACTGTTCCGAGTCGAGAATTTCAAGGAATTCCAGCAGGCCCCTGGCCGATTGATGGGTGGCGTCCAGATAGGCCAGCGCGGCCCGGTCGGCGGATCGTTCATGAGAGCGGGCGAATGACAGCACGTTTCGGCGCAGCGCCTGCTGCGCACCGCCCGATATTGCGCCGGCGGCGCCGGGCTGTCCCGACAGCACGGCGACCGCGACCCCGACGATACTCGATAGTAAAGCGGGGCCCGATGAATCCCGCAGCAGGGTATCCAGCCGGGCCAGGTGGCCGCCCGCGATATGCCCGGTTTCGTGGGCCATCACGCCGATAAGCTGGCCCGCATGCTGTGTCGCCATCAGAAGCCCGGTGGTGACAAACAAATTCTGGCCGCGTGATACAAAGGCGTTCAGCGCCGGAGTGTTCACAATATGGATCGCCACGGATTCAGGATCCAGCGCGGCGGCGGTCAGCACTGGCGTGGCATAGAGCCGGATGGTATTTTCGATCTCCGTATCGAATATCCGCCCGGGTTGATCGGCGGCGATTGCCGCCGGCCCCGGCATGAACACCGTGATCGCCACCGCGCAAACAATCGCGTACACATTCGTGCAAACAATCGTCCAATCAATGCGAAAGTAGCTCATGCGTATTTTCAAGGAACGGTCTCCAACCAAGGGATCCAAAGATAAGAGCCTGCAATGGCTGCGTCAAATCACGGTTTCTCTTGCCCTGGCTGGCGCCGTGGCCGGGCTCGCGGGTTGTTCCGACAATCCGCCGCCAGTTGGCGCGATCGGGCATATTGAAGGTCATTTCGGCGGTGCGGTGTCGGATGAGCCCCGCGCCAGTCTTGTCGCGCGCGATATCCTGTCGGCGGGGGGTACGGCGGCGGATGCCGCGGTGGCGCTTTACTTTGCCCTGTCCGTGACCTTTCCGTCTGGCGCCTCTCTCGGCGGCGGCGGTGTCTGTGTGGTCCATGATTCCAGGACCCGCAAGGTCGAGGCGATCGATTTCCGGGTCGGCGCGCCTTCATCAAGCTCCGCTGGGGCATCAAGCGACGCTGGGGCATCCGGCGAGGTTGGGCGCGCGCGCGCCTCAATCGGCATTCCGGGCAACCCACGGGGAATGTTTGCGCTGCATGCACGGTACGGCCATTTGCGCTGGCAGCAGCTTGTGACGCCGGCGGAGGATATGGCGCGGTTCGGCGCGCCGGTGTCGCGCGCACTGGCCTTCGAACTCGGCCGTGGCGGCGGGCGCGGTGGAAGCGTCTTTAAATCCAAATCGGGCGCTGTTCCCAAGGAAGGCGATAATCTGCAACTGGTTGAACTGTCCGCGACATTGGGCCTGATCAGGGCAAAGGGGGCAGGCGTGTTCTATACCGGGTTGCTGGCGCGCAAGCTCGAAGCCGGCGCGGCATCCCTGGGGGCCAGTTTGAATATCGGGGATCTGCGCGATTATCGGCCGGTATGGCGCAAGACCGTCACCGGAAAATTTGGAAATCATACGGTTCATTTCCCGCCGTCACCCGTGTCGGGCGGCATGATCGCGGCGCATATGTGGAACAGCCTGGCGGAAAATGGCGGCTATAAATCCTCGCCCGCCGCAGTCCGCGAACAGTCGCTGGCCACCTCCACCATGGCGGCCCTTCGCGTCGTGTTGAAGCGTGACCGGCGCAAATCGAATTTCCAGGTCGATTACGGGGTCACCAGTTTTGCCACCATCGATCGGGCCGGTGGCGCGGTGGCCTGCTCCGTGACCGCAAACGACCGCTTCTGCGTCGGGCGGATAATTCCCGGGACCGGCATTTTGGCAGCCCGGTCGCCCGAGAGCGCCAAGGGCGGCGTCTCCCTCGCGCCCATGCTGATCGTCAACCCTCATAGCGGCAACAGCTATTTTGCCGCAGCGGCCTCGGGAAATGCGGTGGCGCCGGCGGCGTTGATCTCGGTTGCGCTTCGGGTGTTGCTCGATAAGCAACCCGTAAAGGCCGCCGTGGCCGCGCCCCGTTTCCGCGCCGCAAAGGTCGATGCTTCCAGCGCGCGCGTCAATCTTATCTATTGTCCCGCGGGCATGCCGAAGGCTCCCGCGACATGCACCTATGGGGTCGACCCGCACGGTCATGGCTACGCCGCGTCGGGCGGGAACTGAACCAATGGTCTTGAACCAATGGTCTTGAAGGTTTCCGGGCGCGGCGCCGTGCCGCCTTTTATCGTTATGGATGTGCTCCGGGACGCCAATGAACGTGCGGCGGCGGGTGAGGATGTCATTCATCTCGAACTTGGCCAGCCCGGCACCCCCGCGCCGTCCGGCGTGATCGCGGCTGCGAAACGGGCGTTGGACACGGACCGGATCGGTTATACGGAAGCGTTCGGGATCGTCGATCTGCGCGAACGCATCGCGCGGCATTATGCCGATACCCACGGCGTGACGGTGCCGCCGGACCGGATCGTGGTGACGACCGGGTCGTCGGGCGGTTTCGTTCTCGCCTTTATTGCCGCGTTCGATGTGGGGGACCGTGTTGCCCTTGCGGCGCCCGGCTATCCCGCATATCGCAACATCCTGCTGGCCCTTGGCATTGAGCCTGTGTCCTTGCCGTCGGGTCCGGAAAGCCGATTCCAGCCTTCGGTCGAATTACTCGACCGTGTTGAGGGCAAGCTGGATGGGCTCATCGTGGCCAGCCCATCCAACCCGTCGGGGTCCATGCTGAGCGCGGATGAATTGCGGGTATTGGTGGATTATTGCCATGATCGGGGAATTCGTCTGATTTCCGATGAAATCTATCACGGCATTACCTATTCCGTAGCCGAGGCAACCGCCCTGAAATTTACCGATGATGCGGTGGTGATCAATAGTTTTTCAAAGTATTTTTCCATGACCGGTTGGCGAATTGGCTGGATGGTGACGCCCAACGACCTTTCCCGTTCCATTGAATGTCTCAAACAAAATCTTTTTATTTCGGCGCCAACCCTGTCCCAGCATGCGGCTCTCGCGGCGTTTGACTGCACGGAAGAGCTTGACGCCAATGTGGCGCGCTACGCCCGCAATCGGGGGCTCCTGCTCGACCGGTTGCCCCTGGCGGGCTTCACGGAATTCGCGCCGGCCGATGGCGCGTTTTATCTCTATGCCAATGTTTCGCAC
>CALGIA010000383.1 GCA_937916005.1 uncultured Rhodospirillaceae bacterium | reverse complement strand
ATTCCGCATCATCGGACGCACCGAACGTGGGATGATCCGGCGCGATCACGTCAAACGAATCGGACAGCTTGTCCAGGAACGGCATCCAGCCAGGATTGCCGCCCGCGCCATGCAGGAACAGCAAGGGAGCGCCCGACCCGCCCCGCCGCACATTGATGCCGCAGCCATTAATATCGATTTTCGATTCGGTGCACGACGCCATCTTTAACTCTCCTGGATATTATCTGACGGGCTGTCCCGAAACCCGCTCTTCCCGCCGTTTCCTGCGGGAACATTGCCCGCGATGGTGCCGCCGGTCACCGGACGTGTCAAACCCTTTGTCCGGGCCCCAATCGAACGTTCAACCCGTTTCAATAAAGGCTGAATTCTGTTAAACCGCCCCCAACAGAATAATTGAGTGAGAAGCCCACATGATTCCGCGATATTCGCGCCCGGAAATGTCCGACATCTGGACGCCCGAAAGCAAGTTCCGCATCTGGTTCGAGATCGAGGCCCACGCCTGCGACGCGCAGGCCGCTCTCGGCGTGATTCCCAAGGAGGCCGCCGCCGCCGTGTGGGAACGGGGCGCGTTCGAAGTGGAGCGCATCGACGAGATCGAACGGGAAACCCGCCATGACGTGATCGCCTTCCTGACCAATCTGGCCGAACATGTGGGGCCGGAGGCGCGCTTCGTGCATCAGGGCATGACGTCGTCCGACGTGCTCGACACCTGTTTTTCGGTCCAGCTGACCCGCGCCGCCGATATTCTGCTGGGCGATCTGGACGGGCTTTTGGCGGCGCTGAAAAAACGCGCGCTGGAATATGCCCAGACCCTGACCATCGGACGCAGCCACGGCATCCATGCGGAACCGACCACATTCGGGCTCAAGCTGGCCGGTCATTACGCCGAATTCGCCCGCAACAAGGACCGGCTGATCGCCGCCCGCGCCGATATCGCCAGCTGCGCCATCTCCGGCGCGGTCGGCACCTTCGCCAATATCGACCCGGCGGTGGAAGCCCATGTGGCGAAAAAGCTGGGCCTGTCGGTCGAGCCCGTATCGACCCAGGTGATCCCGCGCGACCGGCACGCGATGTTTTTCGCCACCCTGGGCGTGATCGCCAGCTCGGTTGAACGGCTGGCGGTGGAAATCCGCCATCTGCAACGGTCCGAAGTCCGCGAGGCCGAGGAATATTTCTCGCCCGGCCAGAAGGGCTCGTCCGCCATGCCCCACAAGCGCAACCCGGTGCTGACGGAAAACATCACCGGCCTGGCGCGCATCGTGCGCTCGCACGTGGGCCCGGCCCTGGAAAACGTCACGCTGTGGCATGAACGCGATATTTCCCATTCATCGGTCGAACGGATGATCGGCCCCGACGGCACGATCACGCTGGATTTCATGCTGGCGCGGCTGACCGGCGTGATCGAAAAGCTGGTGGTGTACCCGCAAAACATGAAGCGCAATCTGGACGCCCTGGGCGGGCTGGTCCATTCCCAGCGCATCCTGCTGGCCCTGACCCAGGCCGGGATGAGCCGGGAAGACGCCTATGAAGCGGTCCAGCGCAACGCCATGGATGTGTGGCGGAACGGCGGCGATTTCCTGGCCGCGCTGACCGCGGACAAAGCCATCGCCGCCCACATGACCGGCGGCGAACTGGCCGAATTCTTCGACCTCGGCTACCACACAAGACACGTGGAAACGATCTTCGCCCGCGTGTTCGGCGAGGATTAAGGCGGCGGAACGTGAGTTACACGCAACTGGCTGAAAAACTGGAAGCGATGGGAATTCACGAGACAGAGCGAAATATCAGCAATAAGATCAGCCGCGCGGGGTTCACTGCGGTATTTTCGTTCAATGTCTCAAAGCAATTGGTTGCACCACACTGCATTCAGAGGATGGCTGATAGCTGCCCTCGTTCTTTTGGCGACTGCGTCACACGCCCAAGAAAACCCGGTTAAAGGTTCCCCAGAACAACCCCCACCGGTCCACGAAAAAATGGGGGCTGCCGTAAAGATCCCAACACCAGAGGGAAAGGCAACCGACGCCACCAACGAGCACAAGCTCCCCACCGCCAAAACGTTGCCGCCGGCCCCTCCTGTCGAGAACAAGTGGGACGCCAAAGCAACCTGCGATCCCCGCTGCCAAGCCGCCGAGCAACGTGAAAAAGATGATCTTAAGGCGCAGCGGGTCATGGCATTGTCTGCCCAAGATCAGGCCAATTTTACGTTCTGGCAACTCATCGTCGGAGCTGGCGGCGTCTTGTTGCTCATTTACACTCTGCTCCTGACGAGAAGCGCCAACAAAGCCGCCATACGCGCTGCCAAAGCCGCAGAAGATGCGGTTAAAATCACCTCTGACACCGCCGAACAGCAATTGCGGGCTTATATTCTTGTTGAGAGCATTGTCAGAGGTCCGGTGAAAAATGCGCCGGAATGTGATCAAATATCGATAAACATCGAAAATTTTGGACAAACCCCAGCCCATAATATGGTTGTATCGTCCACTGTGGAGTTTGCGGAAAGCGAAGAACGAGCGAATTTTGCAGAGGAAAATATGATTGCTTCGCCTTCAAATGTTCTTGGCCCCAAGGCAAATCAATCTATCACTCGCTTTATCGGCAAGAGTGTTCCTGAGTACGAAAAATTCCTGGCTGGGGAGGGATACATCTTTGTATATGGGAGGATTGAATACGAAGATGTCTTTTGTGAAGTGCGGAAGACCTCCTTCCGAATGGTCAACAAATACCCAAAGGTCGGAAGCTTTGGCATCTGTAAGGAAGGCAACACATCAACATAACCTGACAATTAACTCACAATATTACCGCCTGTTTCACCAGCGTAGGCGAGTTACCAATCTAAAAACAAAAATCCCTCAAGTTTCCGCCAAGATCGTCGCGGCGATTTTTTCGCCGACCATGATGGTCGGGAAATTGGTGTTGGCGCAGGGCACCGCCGGCATGATCGAGGCGTCGCAGACCCTGAGCCCCGCAATGCCGTAGACCCGCCCGGACGGGTCGGTCACCGCCATTGGATCATCGGCGGCCCCCATGCGCAGCGAGCATGAGGCGTGAAAATGGCCGATGGCCGCGTTCCGGATCCAGGATTCCATGACCGACTGGTCTTCCAGCAGATCTTCCACGCTGGGGCCGTCGGCCACCAGATTGCGGATCAGGTAGCGGCGCAAGGAGCCCGACGCATCCATCACCTGGCCGCCGACCCATGTCTGGATTTTGTTGAAAGTGCTGTAGACGGCGGCGCGGCGCGCGCGGTCGCTGTAGCTGATCGGGAAAATGTCGCTGGCCACGCCGCGCAACGAAGCGCTGGCCCGCATCTGGATCATCTTGCGCGTGCCGATCACCAGCCGGTCCAGATCGCGCCGGTCGGACACCATGTTGAAATCAACCTCGGGCTCGGCCATGTGGTCGGACCCGTTCAGCGTCACCTCGCCGGTTGAGTAGGATTTATTGACCCACATCATCATCAGCCCCATGCGTTCGCCGATGGCGTGCCAGAACGACTTGTTCATGGGGATCATGTACATGTCGCCGGCGGGGCAGCCTTCGAGCCCGGACGACCAGCGGAGCCCGGCATACATGGGCAGACGAAGTTCGGGCGTCAGTCGCGCGTCGCGCTTCATATAGACGCCGAAATTGACGCCGGGATGTTCCATCAGATGCTTGCCCACGCCGGGCTTGTGGAGCGCGACATCGATGCCGAGACCGGCCAGTTCCTCGCCCGGGCCGATGCCGGACCGCAGCAACAGGGCCGGTGACTGGAGCGCGCCGCCGGACACAATCACCTCACCCGCGTTGATATCAAACACCTGACCCTTGTGATGAAGTTTCACGCCGATGACCCGGGCGCCGGAAAACAACAGCCGTTCAACCCGCGCCTCGCCGAGGATGTCCAGATTGGGCCGGGCGCGGGCCTCGGCGGTCAGATAGGCGGTCGCGGCCGAAACGCGCCTGCCGTCGGCATGGGCCACGGCGATGGGGAAATAGCCGTCGGAAAAATCCGCGTTCTTGTCGGCGAGTGCGCTCCAGCCCTGTTCTTTTGCCGCCGCCATGAAGCCCGTGGTGAAGCCCGGCCACTGATCGGCGAAATAACGCCGGACTTTCATGGGGCCGTCCGCCCCATGCAGGGGGCCGCCGTAATCCACGTCGGTTTCCATCTTGCGGAAATAGGGCAGCACATCGTCCCAGCCCCAGCCGGCGGCGCCCCGTTCGGCCCAGCCGTCATAATCGGTCGGCACGCCCCGGATCGAGATCATACCGTTGACCGACGATCCGCCGCCGATCACACGGCCCTGGGCGTAGCGCACTTTTTTGCGCTGGTCGGGCGCATTGCCGGGCCGGGGCGGCCAGGTCACGGTCTGTCTGGCCCAGGTAAAGCGCGGATTGCTGTGGGCGCTTCCGGCGAAGGTGTCGCGGATTTCGTCCGGCTCGGTTCCGGGCGCGAAATCCTCGCCGGCCTCAAGCAGCAGCACCCGGTTGGAGGAC
This sequence comes from uncultured Rhodospirillaceae bacterium, assembly GCA_937916005.1. Classification (GTDB taxonomy): domain Bacteria; phylum Pseudomonadota; class Alphaproteobacteria; order MPNO01; family MPNO01; genus CALGIA01. Next base: position 1,484 of record CALGIA010000383.1, on the reverse strand, counting down.
CGTTCGCTCAACCGGGCCGCCACCACGCAACCCGCAGCCCCGCCACCGACGATCACATAATCGAAATGCCGACCGGCAAACTCTGTCATGATATTTCAGCGATGAAGCTTCAGATGGACGTCACGATATTGCCCAGACGCTGGGTGAGTTTCAGGTTTTCGGCGTAATCGATCGGGGCGGCGATCAGCGCCGGGCCTTCCTGGGCGAAGGCTTCCTTCAGCGCGTCTTCGATCTGTCCGGGACCATCCAGGGTCCGGCCCCAGATCCCGAATGACTGGGCCAGCAATTCGAAATCCGGATTGTTGAACGCCAGATCGGAATGCTTGCCGTCGAAATGGTTCTGCTGTTTCCATTTGATAAGCCCGTATTCGCCGTCCACCCAGACCATGATCACCACGTTGAGTTTCAGCCGCGCCGCTGTCTCCAGATCCTGAACATTCATCAGGAACCCGGCATCGCCGCAAATCGCCAGGACCTTGCTGTCGGGCCGGGCGAATTTCGCGCCCATGGCGCCGGGCAGTGCAAACCCCATGGAACAGAAGCCGTTGGAAATAAGGCAGGTGTTCGGATCCTCGCACTGGTAATAGCGCGCCACCCACATTTTATGGGCGCCCACATCGGACAGAACGATATCGGCCGGGCCGAGATATTTGCGAACGTCATTCAGGATGCGCTGCGGCTTATAGGGAAAGGACATATCGTCGGCCTCGAAAGCGAGGTCGTCGGAAATCTGTTGCCGAAGGTCCGTGAGGCGGCCGATATCGAAGAGCGGTTCCACGCTTGTGGAACGGCGGTCGATCTCTTCATTGAGCTGCCACAGGGCGTCGGCCAGATCGGACACGATATCCAGGGTGACCGGGTAATCCATATCGATTTCCGCCGGATCGAAATCAATATGGATGATGGTCTTGTCCCGTTTGCGGTTCCACAATTCGGGTGCGTATTCCACCAGATCATAGCCCACGGCGATGACCACATCCGCGTCATCGAAGGCCAGATTGATGTAATCGCCGCCCTGCAGCCCCATGGTGAACAGGCAGTGCGGGTCGCTCATGGCCACGGCGCCCTTGCCCATGAAGGTATTGACCACGCCGATGCCGGTCTTTTCGGCAAACCGCCGAAGCTGGGTCGAGGCCCGTTTGCGGAGCGCGCCATTGCCGGCCAGAACGATGGGGTTCTTGGCATTTTCGATCATATCCAGCGCCTGGGTGATCGCCTTGTGGTCGGCGGCCGGGCGGCGGGTCTTGACCACCGCCATGGGCGACAGATGGATGTCCTGCTTGGCGACGTCTTCGGGCAGTTCGATAATGGTCACGCCGGGCTTTTCGCCCTCGGCGGTCTTGAACGCCTTGCGGACGATTTCCGGGATGTTTTCACCGGCATAGACCGTTTGGGCCCATTTGCTGATCGGCCTGAACATGCCGATCGCGTCCATGTTCTGATGGCTTTCCTTATGCAGACGCCGTGTCGAGCCCTGGCCGATA
>CALGIA010000382.1 GCA_937916005.1 uncultured Rhodospirillaceae bacterium | reverse complement strand
TCCATCATCGAAAAGGTCAACCGTGGGAAACAAGCGTTGGAATCGCAACACTAGGTTGAACGGAACGACCCCGCTGGAAAAAGATCGAAAACCCGCCGGGCCGGAATTATCCCGGCCTGGCGGTGTTCGCGAATTCCTATTCGCCGAGAACGACTTTTCTGATCTTGGCCTTCTGCTCGACGGTCACGCCGTGAAGAACGGTGTTGACCATCTTCATTGCCTCGCCCGGCGGGATATATTTGATGTAGCGCCGCTTTTTGTTTGCATCGGCGATCACCTTGGGATCGGTCAGGATCTTGCGGGTCGCGGCCTGAAGTTCACGCAGGATCTCGGGCTTTGTGCCGGGCGGCACCACAAGGATGCGGCCCAGGGTTTCCACCGTCGCCCGGTAATCGATCCACCACTTCTGCTCCTCGTTCAGCTTCATCGCTTCGAAGATGGTCGGCAGGTTGGGGAACAGAATTGACCGGTGCCGGTTCATGGTCGCGACCGCCTTGGCGTTCTGCGCCTTGACATATTTATCGGCGGAAGTCTCGGAGACGTAGAGCGCGTCCATTTCGCCCTGGGCGACGGCAAGCGCCGCGGCGCGGCTGCCCTTGTACCCGATGACGATCTTGCATTTCAGATTGATGGCCGCGCAGGTCATTGCCGCCCCGTCGGAAATGCCGGAAATCTTGCCGGACCCTCCCCAACTCAGCACCTTGCTGCTGTTCAAGGCGTCCGCCGGCGTGTTGATGGGCGATTTGGGCGACACCAGCCAGATCCAGCGGGCGTGATCCACAATCCCGAGATATCCGAACTTGGTGAGATCGAACCTGGCCGCCTTGAGCGAGAGCAACTGCTGAAGCCCGGCCCCGGTCCCGTTGACGATGGTCATGGTGAGGCCGTCGCCCTCCATGCGGTAAACCCGGTTCAGCGCCCGCAACCCGCCCGCGCCGGGCTGGTTCTGGACGATCACCCTGGCGCCGAGAACCCGTTCGAAATGGGGCGCCAGCATGCGTGAATAGGAATCGTACCCGCCGCCGGCGCCGAAGCCGACGAGAAAGGTTATGGTCTTGCCCTTGAAGTAGGATTCCTTGGCCTGCGAACCGACCGGATGAAACAGTAGAACCACGGCAGCGGCGACGATCGCCCCTGCCCGGAATAGTCTGGTAAATAACCGCATGACGAACCTCCCCGAGATCAGCAACAACGCTTTATCGCGTTTTTCCGAACAAATGATACGCCATCGCCGAGCCTGTATCCAGTCCGCTCATGGATCGCTCAAACAAACGAAACGGGGCGGAAAAATTCCCGCCCCGCTTGATCTAATACCCGTTTGATCCAATAAACGTGCAATCAGCTATCGAGCGCGTCGCCGCCGGCCATAATGCCGTCGAGATAGTTTTCCCAGACAATCAAATTGATGCGGCAGGCTTCGACGATTTCGTCTTCCATGTGCAGATCGACCGCATATTTGGCCGCCGTGTTCCAGCCCAGATCGGAATGGACAATGTCGGCCACGCTGTGCAGCTTGAAAAAGAACAGTTCGTCTTCGGACAGATTGAAGATTTCCTGCCAACGTCGGCGTTCCATGCCGAACCAGCCTTTTTCGCGGAATTCGCCGTCGCCATAGCCGGGGATATTGATCCGCTCGGCGCAGGTATTGGCGATCAGGCCTTTCAGCCAGTGGGTGTTGGACATCAGCCCTTCCCAGGCGCTCCATGACAGCTGGGTCGACGGCAATGGTTTCGCATTCTGGATTTCGGTCCGGTCAAGCCCGATGCTCACGCCGAGATCTTCCAGGATCTTCCAATGAGGCTGGCCGGCGCCATGTTCCACATCGGCGATGATTTCCTCCGTGCAGGCGGCGATGATGCCCATCTTCACGTCCCATTCCGGGCAATTGGTGGCGACCCGGAGCTTCAGGACCGAGTTCCGAAAGCGCGTGTTCTGGCGATGCTGGAGAACGAACATTTTCGCCCGATTGGCGGTCATATCCTGGCTGAAGGCGCCGCAACGGCGGGCGAAATCATCACATTCCGCATCAAGGCGTACGATAACACTGGCTGAACTCATGGTTTATCTCCGAATTAAAAAGCAAGGCACATCGAAATCACTTATATATCTAACTCTTTCGCCCGGTCACTTCCACAGCGCTCTTGTCCCCAAGGAGTCAATTTGACCATGATTCTGGTGAGGGAATTTCACTTTCGGCGATCTGCGTATAAGATCGCGGCTGGAAATCAGATCGGGATGGGGCGATGGCAAGCAACGATACGGCCAGCAGTTCGCAAGCACGCCGAATTCAAACCTTTCAATTCGAAAAACGGGCTCGCCAAACAGCATCTCGGGCAGAGATCAAACTCTGCGGAAACGAGCAAATCCGCGGCACAGGGCATGTCATTCTGCCGGGCGAAAGCAACGAACTGCATTACGAAAGCGGCGTCGACGAGTTCTGGATGGTGCTGGCCGGACGGGCGCGGTTTTGCGGATCCGGGCGCATATTGATCGGCGAATTCGGCGTCAATGACGGCATCATGATCCCGCGCAACACCGAATATCTTATTGAAAACATCGGGCCGGGCATCCTCGAATTGATCCAGGTTGCGGCAATTCATCGCGGCTCGGAAGACAAGAGAGTGGAACTCGCCAAGGCTGCCGATCGCGGCCAGGTCGCCCGCTATAACGGCCGCGCGTTGTAGCCGATTTGGAGTTCCCTGCCGGTCGAAAGTTTTTCCCGCTTTATTTCGACGACATCACCACGGACAGAAGGTTGCCCGCGTAATCGGCCGCCTTGTCGGTTTCCATCAAGCGAGCGTTCGCGAGATAGGTTTTGCAGGTCGCCAGAGCGACGCGGCTGCGAGCGGTCAACCCGGCAAGAAATTTGTCAGTCTCGCTTTTCAGATCATCCGCCCCGACGATCTGGCTGACGAAACCGAGATTACGCGCGGTTTCCGCGTCGATTTGACCGGTCGAATACACCAGCCAACCGATACTCTTGGTCATGGTGCGGTCGATATGGGCGCACATGGCCAGGGTCGGCGGCAAATCATGGGACATTTCAGGCAGGGCAAAGCGGGAATTATCCGCTGCAATGGTCACATCGCAGACCGCCGCCATGGCGCAGCCAAACCCATTGGCCAGCCCCTGGACAGCGGCGACAACCGGCACCTGCGCGCCCCGCACCGCCGCATAAACGCCCAGTATGGGCGATGTCAGGGCGTCACGCATTTCAACGGCGGTCTTCGGCGCCTTTTCCGGCGCGCCGGACGGATCGCGGCCGAGGCAGAAATCATCGCCATTAGCGGCCAGCAATATGGCCTTGATGCCGGGATCACGGCCCGCATCCGTTACCTGGGACGCCAACCGGTTCACCATATCGATGGTAAGCATATTACCGTTATCAGGCCGGTTCAGCACGATTTGCGCCACCTCGCCTTCCTGGCTGAAAATCATATCCTGATCGCTCATCGTGCTCTCCCGTGCAGCCCAGTTCCCGATATCCATAGCAATATCAGCTTGGCCCCGCCATGAGAACCTCAGCGCGGCATTGATCGGACTCGCCGACAGGCGCAAAATAAATACCAATTCTGGAATGAGGACTTCCTGATGCGGACAAATCCAATCTATGTGGAACTGGACGAGCTGGTCGCGCGTATTCCCGATGGCGCCAAGCTTGCCGTACCCAAGGACGATGCCGGCGTGGCGATCGAGGCAACCCGCGCCCTGATCCGCCGGGGCGTCAAGAACCTGCATCTGGTCTGCCTGCCGGTCAGCGGGTTCCAGGCGGATCTTCTGATCGGCGCGGGCTGCGTTTCCATCATCGAATGCAGCGCCGTCGCGCTGGGCGAAGCGGGCATGGCGCCCCGGTTCCGGGATGCGGTCCAAAACGGCAAGCTGCGCATCATGGACGCCACCTGCCCGGCGATCTACGCCGCTATTCAAGCCGGTGAAAAAGGCCTTCCCTTCATGGCGGTGCGCGGGCTGATCGGCTCCGATATCCTGGCCAACCGCAACGACTGGAAAGTGATCCAGAATCCGGTCACCAACCAAGACGACCCCATCGTCATCGTTCCGGCCATAAGACCAGACATAGCCCTGTTCCACGCCCGGCTTGGCGACCGGCTGGGCAATGTCTGGGTCGGCAATCGGCGCGAATGCGTGCAGCTTGCCCACGCCGCCCAGTCGTCACTGGTCACGGTGGAGGAGCTTTATGACGGCAATCTGATGGAAGACGAACGCTATATCGCCGGCGCCATTCCACCGCTCTATGTCGACGCCATCGCCCATGTTCCAAACGGCGCCTGGCCGGCCGGGCTCACCGGACGATACGAGCGCGACATGGATCATCTGCGCGATTATGCATCGGCGGCAAAAACCGATGAAGGTTTCCAGGGTTATCTCGAGCGCAACGTTCTCAAATCCCCGATTCCCGCATAATGGAATTCAATACCGAAGAATTGTTGATCTGCGCAATCGCACGCATGATCGAGGGACAACGCAATGTTTCGGTGGGCACGTCATCGCCCATACCGGGGTCAGCGGCCCTTCTGGTTCAGGCCCTGTCCGACGGATATACCCGGGCCAGCATTCTCGGCAGCAATGTCCATAACCCGTTCAATGACGGCGGCCCGGAATTGTTTGACCGGGCCGGACAGGGACGCGTCGACGTATTCTTCCTGGGCGGCGGGCAGATCGATGGTGAGGCCAATATCAATCTGGTCGGCACCGGCGATTACCCCAATTCCGACATGCGTTTTCCTGGAAGCTTCGGATCGGCCTATATCTATTTCATGGTTCCCAGAGTGATTTTATTCCGCGAGGAACACTCCCGCCGGGTCTTTGTCCCCAAGGTGGATTTCATCAGCGCGCCTGGATGGAGCCCTGATAATGTGCATCGCCCGGGCGGCCCTTACGCGTTGATCACCAGCCTGTGCATTTTCATGTATGACCGCGCGCGGCATCGTTTTCGTTTGGATGGTTTGCTGCCCGGCGCCACAATCGAAGAGGTGCGTGACAATACCGGGTTCGATTTTGATTGCCCCGACGATGTCGGCATGGCGCTGCCACCGGAACCCGACCGGCTGAAAATCATCCGGAGCCGGGTTGCACGGGAAATCGCGGAAACATATCCCGAATTTGCCGCGGCGAAATTAGGCTATCAGGGCGATTCCGCCGATTGAGGGACTAGCTTGAGCAAATTTTTCAATTGCCCGGAATTCGCCGCAACATCCGCCAGCGTATAGCTGTTGAGCGTTTCAACGAAACGATTCCGCGCCTCTGTCAGGCATTGTTTGAAAATGCAGTTTCCTGATACAGGACACTTGATATGTTCGCAGCGAATAATTTCCAGACTTGATTCGGTCTGACAAATCAGATCTCCCAGACGAATAGAGGCCGGATCCTTCGCCAAGCGCATACCGCCGCCTTTTCCGCGGGCGGTCGCGATATAGCCGAGTTGAGCAAGATGCTGCGAAATCTTCATCAGATGATTTCGTGACATACCGCCGTGCTTCGCGGCCTGCCCCACGGTCACATATCGATCAGCCTGGAGCGTCAGATGCATTAACAGACGCACTGAGTTATCTGAATACCTGCTCAAAAGCATCGGATTCCCTCTGGGTTCAATCGAGAATAAAATACGCCATTTACGATCCGCAAACGATTTTATTTGAATAACCAAGTATCAATTCAA
>CALGIA010000381.1 GCA_937916005.1 uncultured Rhodospirillaceae bacterium | reverse complement strand
CCGCGTTGGCGTCTGATCCACAAGGGAATATCAAGGAACTGAAGAACTTCGTGGGGGGCAAATTTGTCACCGGCACGAAGACGTTTGAAAACACCACCCCGGTGGACGGAACCCTGCTGTCGCTGGTCCATGAGGCCGACAAGGAAACCGTCGATGCGGCCGTCATCGCGGCGCGCGCCGCCTATGAGGGTGAATGGGGCCGCATGCCGACGGAAAAGCGCTGCCAGATCCTGTACGCGGTCGCCGACGGCATTGAAGCCCGGTTCGAGGAATTCGTCGACGCCGAATGCGCCGATACGGGCAAGCCCAGATCCCTCGCCAGCCATGTGGATATCCCGCGCGGCGCGGCCAATTTCCGCATCTTCGCCGATCTGGTCAAATCGGTCGGCACCGAATGCTATATGCAGGACACGCCGGATGGTTTGGGCGCGGTGAATTATTCCGTGCGCCAGCCCCACGGGGTTGTCGGCGTGATCTCGCCCTGGAACCTGCCCCTGCTGCTGTCGACCTGGAAAATCGCCCCGGCCATGGCGACCGGCAATTCGGTCATCCTGAAGCCGTCGGAGGAAACCCCCACCACGGCGACCCTGCTGGCCGAAGTCATGGATTCGGCGGGCGTGCCCGCGGGCGCGTTCAGCGTTGTGCACGGCTTCGGGCCGGGCTCGGCGGGCGAATTCATCACCACCCATCGGGGCGTCGACGCGGTCACCTTCACGGGCGAGACCACCACCGGGTCGGCGATCATGAAGGCGGCGTCGGACAACATCAAAGCCCTGTCGTTTGAACTGGGCGGCAAGAATCCGGCGATCATCTTCGCCGATGCGGATTTCGACGCGGCGCTGGAGGGCACCGCGCGCTCGGTCTTCGCCAATTGCGGCCAGGTCTGCCTGTGTTCGGAACGGGTCTATGTGGAACGGCCGATCTACGACAAATTCGTCGCCGCCCTGAAAGACAAGGCGGAAGAAATGGTGCTGGGCCGGCCGGAAGACACGCTGACCCAGATGGGACCTCTGATTTCCCATGAACATCGCGACAAGGTGATCGGCTATTACAAGCTGGCCAGGGAGCTGGGCGCCAACGTGATCACCGGCGGCGGCGTGCCGAATTTCGGCGACGAGCGCGACGACGGAGCCTATGTGGAACCCACCATCCTGACCGGCCTGGGCGAAGAGTCACGCATCCAGAAGGAAGAAATCTTCGGCCCGGTCTGCCACATCACCCCGTTCGATACGGAAGACGAAGCCATCAATATGGCCAATGACAGCGAATACGGGCTGGCGTCCGTGGTCTGGACCAGCAACCTGTCGCGTGGCCACAGGGTTTCCCAAGCCATGCAAGCAGGCATAAACTGGGTCAATTGCTGGTTCCTGCGCGACCTGCGCACGCCGTTCGGCGGTATCGGGCTATCGGGGATCGGCCGCGAAGGCGGCCAGCACGCACTGAATTTCTACTCGGAACAGAAAAACATCTGCATCAAGCTATAGGGGCATCATGTCAGACGAAGCAATCAAGAAGGCCGCGCTGAAAATCCGCAACGCCTGGAAGAACGGCAAGACCATCAAACCGGTGCGCGATTCATTGCCCAAGGGCGATGTGGATGCGGCCTATCAGGTCCAGCAGATAAACACGGATTACTGGGTCAATCAGGGCCGCCGCGTGGTGGGCCGCAAGATCGGCCTGACCGCCAAGGCGGTGCAGACCCAGCTTGGCGTCGACCAGCCCGATTACGGCATGCTCTATGCGGACATGTGCGTGGTGGATGGCGACGAAATCCCGGCCGGCATGGTGACCCAGCCCAAGGCCGAGGCGGAGATTGCCCTGGTGCTGGATTATGATCTGTTCCATGACCAGCTGACGCTGATGGATCTGATCGACGCGACGGCCTATGCCCTGCCCGCCATCGAGGTGGTCGGCAGCCGCATCGCCAGGTGGGACATCAATATCGTCGACACCATCGCCGACAATGCGTCGTCGGGCATGTTCGTGCTGGGCACAAGGCCGGTGATGCTGACCGAGATCGATCTGCGCGCCTGCGGCATGGTGATGGAAAATCGCGGCGATCAGGTCTCGATCGGCGCGGGCGCGGCGTGCCTCGGCAATCCGCTCAACGCCGCCTTGTGGCTGGCCCGCAAGATGGTCGCCATGGGCACTCCCATGTGCGCCGGCGACGTGATCATGACCGGCGCGCTGGGCCCCATGGCCCCGATCGCGCCGGGCGATGTGCTGGAAGCGCGTATCGAAGGGCTCGGGTCCGTCCGCGCCGCTTTCGGTAGATAGGGAGACAAGCCAGATGAAGACCAAGGTAGCAATCGTCGGGTCGGGAAATATCGGCACCGATCTGATGATCAAGATCATCGAAACC
>CALGIA010000380.1 GCA_937916005.1 uncultured Rhodospirillaceae bacterium | reverse complement strand
TCTTGCCCTCACAATGTATGAAAACCGGTTCGGGCGAGGCCTGGACCAGGTCGCGATAATCTGTTTCCAGGTCTTCCGGTCTGGTCGCGGAAACTGATTTTGACTCTGAGTCCGACACCGGAAATACCCTCCCCTTTACCGCTATTTTTTCAAGATATCAAAGACTTGATAGAATATCGCCTGATAGGCATTAAATTATTCCAAAGGGGGGTCAATGGGGGCGCGTGGGCGCCGAAGCGCCGATTTTTTCGATCGCGACCTTGACCGTCAGTGAACCGGCTTTTTCGAATTTCAACGTCATATCGAATGATCCGCCCCGTTTCAACGGCGCCAGAAGCCCCATCAACATGACGTGCAATCCGCCGGGCCGCAGCAACACGGAAGATGAGGGCCGCAGCGTCAGCGCGCCGATCGAATCCATTGTCATCATGCCGTCTTTCATCTGGCTGCGATGAATTTCCGCCCGTTTCGCCACGGATGTCGAAATCGACATCAACTTATCCGGCGCATTGCCCTGATTGGAAATCGTCAGATAGACCACGCCACTGCGCGCCTTTCCCGGCGTCGCACGCGACCAGGGAGTTTCGACCGTCAGGCTGCCGATTTTAAATTCGGATGCCGCCGCCGGATGCGCGGCAAGGCTCAGCATCGCCACCAAAGCCAATGATAAAAATCGCATCATATTCCCTTCATCACCCGTTATTTTATTTAGCCAACTCATCACGAATCCGGCGAACCATGCCGTCATGGGCAATACCCGCGCGAAACGCCGCGCGAAACTTTCCATTGCCGTCCATCAGGAACATGTAAGCCGAATGGTTCATCAGGTAATCCTTGTCCTGACCGGGAGCATTCTGGGACTTTACCTTTGAATAGTATACGCCAAAGGTTCGGGCGATATCCGCTACCTGCGTGGCGGTGCCGGTCAAACCCATAAAGCGTGGATGGAAATTCGACAGGTAATCAGCCAGCACGGCGGCGGTATCTCGCTCCGGATCGATGGTCGCGAAAACCGGCTGAACCTTATCCGCCTGCTCACCCAGTGCATCCAGCGCCTCGCTCATGGTCTGCAGTTCGGTCGGGCAGATATCAGGGCAATAGGTATAGCCGAAAGAAATCAGCATGAATTTGCCGAGAAAGTCGCGGTCGGTCACTTGCCGTCCCTTGTGATCGGCCATGGAGAACGCGCCGCCAATTCGGGCAATTCCGCTGGATTTCACTGTGCCGGAGATGCCGGATTGCGCCGGTTTCTGCTGAAAGTCGACCGCATAACGGATACCGGCGCCAATCAGCGCCGCCACGGCCACCACGGAAATCGTGATACCAATTCCAACTTTACGCCCCGACATTACACATGACTCCAAGTGGATAAAACCCGATGATGGGTTTATGATAGTGGTTTGAAGAGACTCGATGGAAGGTCCCATGACTAAGAATGATGAAATTCATATGGCGGTGGATCTTTCGGGCTGGGGCGTTACGCTGGGCGCCGCTTCGGTGAGCGGCGCGATTGGATTTTTATTCGGGCCGACGGTTTTGGGTGGTCTCGCGTATTTCTGGACCGAGATGCTTTTGCCGACATTTTCGCTGATCTATATTTACGGCGTCGCGCTCTGCGCCTGACGCGCGCCGCGGAACACTTTCAGAATTTACCCGATTGGAAGTCTTGAACCGCCTGGGCAATTTCCTCCCGCGTATTCATTACGAAGGGTCCGTAGCGCGCAATCGGTTCGTGTATCGGTTGTCCGGCGACCAGGATAAATCGTCCACCATCCGCGCCGCCTCGAACAATCAACACATTGCCGCCGCCGAGTACCGCCAGGTGACTGTCGGCCACCACGACCGGGCCGGCCCCGGCTTCTGTTCCGTCTTCATCCAGAATTTCAACCGACCCCTCGAACGGATAGATGAACCCCGCGTGATCCGCGGGCACCGGAATTTCCACCGAAACCCCCGCCGGCAAATCCACATCGAGAAAAACCGGGTCGATTGCGATTTCGCCGACCGCCCCGTCAATGCCATCGAATTTACCGGCGACCACCCGCACGGTCACGCCGTCGTCACGGGTGGTTTCGGGAACGTCTTCCGGTTCGATGTTCTGATAGCGCGGCGGCGCCATCTTGTCGGCTGCCGGCAGATTGACCCAGAGCTGGAAGCCCTTCATCTGGCCGTCCTGCTGTTCGGGCATTTCCGAATGCACTATGCCGCGCCCCGCCGTCATCCACTGCACACCGCCCGGGCGCAGCACACCGCCCGCCCCGGTATTGTCTTCATGACGCATCAATCCCGCGATCATGTAGGTCACGGTTTCAAAACCGCGGTGGGGATGATCGGGAAAGCCGGCGATATAATCATCGGCGTTTTCCGTGTCAAACTGGTCGAGCAACAGAAACGGATCAAGATTATCAAGCTCGGGCGTGCCGATGCTGCGTTTCAGACGCACCCCGGCGCCTTCGCTGGTCGGTATCGCGGGATATATGCGATGAATTTTGCGTCGCCGCTGCGTCATGAAACCCCCGTGGTGGCGCCGGAAACCGTTTCCTGATTTGAAATCCGCCCAAGGCATACCATATAAAGGCGGACATGTTTACATCGAACGGCCCGGCTTGAAACACCCGGCTCGACCACCCGGCTTTATTTTTCACTTATTGGATTTTCCATGGCCGTTATCCAGATCCTGAGCGGATTTGTCCTTCTTTTTGTGGGTGGAGAGTTCGTGGTGCGCGGCGCGGTGGCGGTGGCCAATCGTTTCGGCATCTCGCCCCTGGTCATCGGGCTAACCATCGTCGGGTTCGGCACGTCGCTGCCGGAGCTCTGGGTCAGCCTCAATGCGGCCCTGAGCGGATCGCCGGGGATCGCGGTCGGCAATGTGGTGGGCAGCAACATGGCCAATATCATGCTGGTCATGGGCAGCGCGGCGCTGATCTGTCCAATCATGGTGAACCCCGCGGCCGTCCGGCGCGACGCCGGCTTCATGCTGGCGACCACCGTGATTTTCATCGGCATCGGGCTGACGGGCACGGTTTCCCCCCTGGAAGGCCTGGCCATGGTCGTGATGCTGTTGGGCTATCTCGGCTATTCCCTGTGGCACGACAGCCGGACCAATGACGCCGCGGCCGCCCTGCACCGGGAAGAGGCCGAGGAGTTGGCCGGCCGGCCGCGCGCGCTCTGGATCAGCCTGATCGAACTGCTGGGCGGCTTTGCCGCCGTTGGCATCGGCGCAGATTTGCTTGTCGACGGCGCCACCACCCTGGCCCAGGCGGCGGGCATCGCCGATGAAGTCATCGGCTTGACGGTGGTGGCGGTGGGAACATCCCTGCCCGAGCTGGCCACGTCCATCGTCGCGGCCTATCGCGGCCATTCCGATGTCTGCCTCGGCAATGTGCTGGGCAGCAATATCTTCAATTTATTCGGCATCATGGGCGTGACGGCGCTGGTGATCCCGGTGCCGTTCCCCGATCAGATCGTGCAGTTCGATTTATGGGCGCTGCTGTTCGTGTCGGTCCTGCTGATCCCCTTCATGATATCGGGCCGCCGGATCTGCCGCGTCGAAGGCGGGGTCCTGCTGGCGCTTTACGGTGGATACGTGACCGTGCAGTTCCTGGGCATCGGGGGCGTCGTCGCGGCAGCGACGGGCTGATGACACGCGGCAGCGCATGCTTGATTGAACGTCCCGCTTCGCCCATCCTGCGCCCATGACCGAGAAAGCAATACACACCGTCCTGGTGACCGGCGCCGGCCGGCGGATCGGCCGCGCGATCGCGCTGGGGCTGGCCCGGGACGGCCACGCCATTGCCGTGCATTACCGCGATTCAAGCGACGAAGCCGAAGCCGTTGTCGCGGAGATTACCCGGGCGGGCGGCCGCGCGGTCGCCCTTCGGGCCGATCTCAGCCGCGAGGACGAGGTCAGGGAACTGATCGGCCGGGCGGCGGATGCGCTGGGGCCGGTTGATTGCCTGATCAATAACGCGTCCGTATTCGAAAACGATTCGGCCGATGATGTGACGCGCGCCTCCTGGGATGCGCACATGGAGACCAATCTGCGCGCGCCTTTTGTGCTGACCCAGGCCCTGGCGGCGGCGCTGCCGGCGAATGCCGGCGGCAATGTGATCAATATCATCGACGAACGGGTCCGGAACCTGACGCCCCATTTCATCTCCTATACCTTGAGCAAGGCCGGTCTATGGACCCTGACCCAGACATTGGCGCTGGCATTGGCGCCGCGAATCCGGGTCAATGCGGTGGGGCCGGGGCCGATCCTGCCCAGTCCCCGCCAGACCCAGGCCCAGTTTGACCGGCAGGCCTCGTTGATGCCGCTCGGCCGGGGTTCGACGCCGGACGAAATTTGCGATGCGGTGCGGTTTATCCTTGCAGCGCCGGCCATGACGGGCCAAATGATAGCTCTCGACGGCGGACAGCATCTCGGTTGGGCGCAACCCGGCCTGGACGGCGCCGCTCAGCAAGAGTAAGCGGATCGGAGCCTTCCAAATGCCCAATCGATCAACCCTGCGGCCATTCCCAGGCACGGACACCGCCCATCGGACGCGCCAGGTCTTCGTGTCCGACCTGATTCTCAACTGCCTGATCGGCGTCCACCGGCATGAGCAGGACGGCAAGCAGAGGGTCCGCGTCAATCTCGACCTGACCGTGGAAGATCAAGCCGACGGGGTGGATGACAAGCTGGCCAATGTGGTGAGCTATGAGGATATCGTTCTGGATCTCCGCGCCCTGGCCGAAGCCGGCCATATCAGCCTGGTGGAAACATTGGCGGAACGAATCGCCGAACTGTGCCTGATCGACCCCCGCGTTCAGCAAGCGCGGGTCCGGGTGGAGAAGCTGGACGTGTTCGCCGACGCCGGAAGCGTGGGTGTTGAGATCGAGCGGAAAAATCCAAAAACTTAACGATTCCAACAGGACATGCCGGATTTTAAACCGAATTCTTCACCTTCAAGGCGAACTGTACACATTATCTAGTCCAGGAAGACATGTCGGTTTTAGACCCGCTAATCTAATTGCCTGTTCACCTTCGTTAAATCTTGACTTTAGTATCTGCGTTTAAGATCAATTACTTAGAGAATTATGCCCAAAAAATAGGCGGACCATCATATCCGGCGGACTTCTAAGCATAGCGCCTGTTGGGGATGAGTTTTCTACAGAGTTTTCCACAGGAGCGGTGGAAAACATGGTTAACATGGAATGCCGGGCCGGAGGATGACCTTGGCGGCGAAAATCATATATTTCGACTATGGCAGATATTGAAAACACCCCCCGGAATGCCGGGGAGCCCACGCCAGGGGACGCGCCCGCGACATCGCTGGAACGCGGCGCCGGCATCATCGCCCGGCATCTCAAGACCCTGACGTCGAGCCCGGGGGTCTACCGCATGATCGGGGCCAAGGGCGAGGCGCTCTATATCGGCAAGGCGAAAAATCTGCGCCGCCGGGTCGTCAACTACACGCGACCCGACCGTCAGCCGGAACGCATCCGGCGCATGATAGCCGCGACCGCGTCGGTTGAATTCATCACCACCCACACCGAAGCCGAAGCCTTGCTGCTTGAAAGCAATCTGATCAAGCAGCTCAAGCCGCGCTACAACATCCTGATGCGGGACGACAAATCCTTCCCGTATATTTTGCTGACCGACGACCACGAATGGCCGCAGCTTCTAAAACATCGGCGCGCGCGCGGCCGGCCGGGCGAATATTTCGGCCCCTTCGCATCGGCCGGCGCGGTGAACCGGACCCTCAACGCCCTGCAGCGGGTGTTTCCGTTACGGTCGTGTTCCGACGCAATATTTTCGAGCCGGACCCGGCCTTGCCTGCAATATCAGATCAAGCGGTGCGCCGGCCCCTGCGTGGCGCGCATCACGGGCGAAGCCTATGGCGAAATCGTCGGCGAGGCGCACGAATTCCTGTCCGGTCGCAGCCACCGCCTGCAGCAGAAACTGTCACGCCAGATGGAAACGGCGAGCCAAAAACAGGAATATGAGGCCGCCGCGGTATTTCGTGACCGTATCCGGGCATTGACCGAAATTCAGGCCCATCAGGACATCAATATCCGCAATCTGGGCGCCGCCGATGTGATCGCCGCCTATCAGGACGGCGGACAAACCTGCATCCAGGTCTTTTTTTTCCGGGCCGGGCAGAATTACGGCAACCGCACCTATTTCCCGAGCCATGCAAGGGATCTGCCGCCGGAAGAAATCATGCAGGCCTTCATCGGACAGTTCTATGCCGACAAGACGCCGCCACCCCTGGTGCTGACCAGCCATGAGGTGGTCGAAATCGAGTTGATCCAGGAAGCGCTGGGCGTTCGCGCCGGGCGGAAAATCACCGTTTCCCGGCCACGCCGGGGGGTCAAGCGCAAGCTGATCGACAATGCCCGCGACAATGCCCGCGAAGCGCTGGGCCGGCGGCTGTCGGAAAGCGCGGCCCAGCGGAAGCTGCTGGAAGGCACGGCCGAACTGTTCGGGCTGGACTCCACCCCGAAACGGATCGAGGTCTATGACAACAGCCATATTTCGGGCAGCAACGCGCTTGGCGGCATGATCGTCGCGGGGCCCGACGGCATGATGAAAAATGCCTACCGCCGGTTCAACATCAAGGACGATATCGCGCCGGGCGATGATTACGCCATGATGCGTGAAGTGCTGCGCCGGCGCTTTGCCCGCGCCCTGAAGGAAGACCCGGACCGGACCAGCGGCAATTGGCCCGATCTGGTGCTGATCGATGGCGGCCCCGGGCAGCTCTCCGTGGCGCACGAAACCCTGGCCGATCTGGGGATCGCCGAATTGCCCCTGGTGGGCGTCTCCAAAGGACCGGATCGCAATGCGGGCCGTGAACGGTTCCACAGGACCGGGCACACGCCGTTTTCGTTAAAATCCAATGACCCGGTGCTGTATTTCCTGCAACGGCTGCGCGACGAGGCCCATCGCTTCGCCATCGGCGGGCACCGGGCGCGGCGGTCCCGCGCCATCGGCGCATCGCCCCTTGACGAAGTCGCCGGCGTGGGCAAAACCCGCAAACGGGCATTGCTGAACCATTTCGGGTCGGCCGCCGGGGTATCGGGTGCGGGCCTGTCAGACCTGGAGAAAGTGGCGGGGATCAGCCATACGGTGGCGAAAAAAATCTATGACCATTTTCATGATGATTAATAACGATGGCATGCGCTCTGGAATCGCGCGCCATGGCTGAAAATGCTATGCTGAAAACGCGAATGAGTTCCATCGTTTT
>CALGIA010000379.1 GCA_937916005.1 uncultured Rhodospirillaceae bacterium | reverse complement strand
GTCATGTCGACAAGATCGATGAGAGAGTCCGCGCGCCACGCCCCGCTCTGGCGGAGCGCCGCATCGACCACCGAATCCGATCCGGCCAGGGACGCCGTGTGGGACGCCGCCGCCGCCGCGCCAGCCTTGGTGGTGCCGACCTTGATCACGATCACCGGCTTGCCCGCCCGGCGAGCAGCTTCCAGCGACCGCATCAGCTTGGCGCCATCGGGGCAGCCTTCCATATAGGTCACGATCACGCGCGTTTCGGGATCATCGGCGAAATAGGCGATGCAGTCGGCGATGTCGATATCGGACTGATTGCCCGTGGTTACCCACTTGGAAATCCCGATGCCCCGTTCGCGCAGCAGCACCATGATATGGGTTCCGATGGCGCCCGACTGGCTGGCGATGGATACATGGCCAATGTTGGGCGCGCCCGCGCCGTCATGATGTTCGAACGCCGAGGTGAAGGTCGCGAATATGCCGCTATCGAGACAGAACGCGCCCATGCAGTTGGGGCCGAGAATGCGCATGCCCGATTGCCGCGCGATATGGACCATCTCGTCCTGGGCGCGCTTTCCGGCCGGTCCGGCCTCGGCGAAGCTGGATGAAAACACGGCCGCGATGCGCACGCCCTTTTCGGCGCATTGGGTGATCGCATCGATCACCGCCGGGGCCGGCACGGACACCACCGCGCAATCTATTTCACCGTCAATGGCGCTGACCGACGGGAATGACGGAAGCCCCTGCACCATGTCGGCGCGCGGATTGACCGGGCACAGACGCCCCTTGAAACCCAGCTTCTTGGTGTAATGGACCGGCATGCCGCCGAATTTATAGGGATCCGTCGACGCGCCGACGACAGCAATACAGCGCGGGTGGAACAGGGCATGGAGATCGTGGGTCATCAATAATCCCAATCCGTTTAACGCGGCCGGCCGATCCGCAATGCCGCCACGAAAAGTGCGGCCCAGCCGATGAGAAATCCGAGCCCGCCCAGGGGCGTCGCAAACACCAGCGCACGCGATCCGGTCAGCCCCATCACATAGAGAGAACCGGTAAAAAGCAATGTTCCGATAACGAATGACCAGCCCGCGACAGTGACCGCGCGCGACGGCGCCCGGTCGGCAAGCCAGGCCACCGCCACCAATGCCAGCGCATGATACATCTGATAGCGCGCGCCGGTTTCAAACGCCGCCAGATCCCGCGCGCCGACTTTGCCTTCCAGCCCGTGAGCGCCGAATGCGCCGGCGGCCACTGCGATGAACCCGCTGAGCGCGGCAAGGATAAGGAATGGTTTCATGTCGAGTTGCGCGCATCGATCGCCGCCAGCACGCGCTCCGGCGTCAACGGCATTTCGGTGACGCGCACGCCGATCGCGTCTTCGACCGCATTGGCGATGGCCGACGCGACCGGCAGCATGCAGCCTTCGCCGACCCCCTTGGACCCGAACGGCCCCGGCCCGTGGCCCTGTTCCTGCAGAATCGAAACAAAATTTTCCGGCAGGTCGGTCGCGAGCGGCACCCGATAGGTCAGCGCATTGCCGTTGGCGAGTGTCACGCCGTCATACAGCATGGTCTCAAACAGCGCGCCGCCCAGCCCCATCACCGCCGATCCTTCATCCTGGCCACGGCACACCGCCGGATTGATGGCCCGGCCCGCATCGCCAGACACCACAAGCTGCAACACCTTGATCAGACCGGTCTGCTCATCGACTTCCACCTCCGCCGCGCCCCAGCCATATTCCCAGGCCACGCACCGGGTTTCCAGCGGCGCTTCATGGTCCATCTCGGCCTTGTGGTAGCCTTCGCCGGTGAATTCGAACCCGGTGCCTCCGTAAGTGCGCATGATCATCAGATTGAGCGGATGGCTTTCATTGCCGCGCCGGATATTCCAATCGTCCAATGTCAGTTCCGATACATCGCAATCGAGCTGGCCCGCCGCGAATTCCAGGACCCTGGCTTTGACCTCGTTGGCGGCGCGGGCCACCGCCTGGCCCATGACGACGATGCCCGAACTGGCATTGGTGCCCTGATCAAACGGGGTGTGGTCCGTATCCACATCGGGATAATGCACGCGCTCGGCGGGCGCGTTCAGAATTTCTGCGGTGATGGCCGACAGGGCGGTGGTGATCCCCTGGCCGATTTCGATGGACCCGCACTGCAGATAGATAGCCCCCGTGGTCGAGATTTTAATCCGCGCCGATGCGGGTTTGTTGACGCCGCCTGAATCCTTGAACCCGATGGACAGCCCCATGCCGCGCCCCGGCGTCCTGATCCGGCCGTGATACCCGATCCGGTCGGCCACCAGGCGGAGGCCTTCGCCGATATCGGAATCCATGCCGCTTTCCCCCGGCACATAGGGGTCGCCCAGCGCGAGCAGGTTTTTCAGGCGCAGATCGTAGGGGTCGATGTTCAGCCGCCGGGCGATCATGTCGATCTGGGATTCCGACGCCCAGCTGGCCTGGGTGCCGCCGAAACCGCGAAACGGACCCGCCGGTGATGTATTGGTCATGACGCAATCGCAGACGGTCTTCACGTGCCGCCATTTGTAAAGACTGTGCAGACGGTACCCGGCCTTTTCCGCGACCAGCGGGCTGGCGTCGGCATAAGCGCCCGAATCGAGCAGGATTTCGCCCGCGCGGGCAACAAAGGTCCCATCCGCCATCACCCCGGTTTTGATGCGGATTTTGGCCGCGTGCTGGGTCTGGGTCAGAAAGTTTTCTTCATTGGTCATGCAGAACCGCACCGGCCGGCCCGACAGCCGCGCCAGCAGGATTGCGATGGGTTCGGTCTTGCAGTTATTCTTGGCGCCATAGCCCGCGCCCACATAAGGCACATGGACCCGGATGCGGTTTTCCGGATGCTGGAAAACCCGCGACAGTTCCTTGCGCAACGGGAACGGGTTCTGACTGCTGGTCCAGATTTCGATCTGGCCGTTTTCTTCCCGCGCCACCGTGACAAAGGGTTCCAGGTGGAAATGCTGCTGGCGGCCGAAAACGAAGTCATCCTCGAACACATGATCGCAGTGATCGAACGCGTCGTCCTCGCCGGTTTCATAGGCAAAACGATAGCAGACATTGGGCCTGGGGCGCAGTTCGGCGGACGCGCCCCGACCATAGGCCGGCACGATCCCCATGGGGGCGTCTTCAAAAAGTTCGACCGCGCCCACGCGCAAGGCGGAAGCGACATCCGGAACCGGGTCGAGTTCTTCATACTCGAATGTGATCAGCTCCAGCGCGCGCACGGCGGTGACCTCGTCTTGCGCCGCGACGGCGGCGATGGGATCGCCCACATAGCGCAGCTTGTCCATGGCGACGATGGGCTGGTCCTTGATGAAATAGCCATAGGTCGGCTGCAACCCGCCCAGATCATCGCGGGTCAGCACGGCATGGACGCCGGGCAGATCGCGCGCCGCCCGCGCATCGATCCGGGTCAGGCGGGCATGGGCGACCGGGCTGCGCAATAATTTGGCGTGCAGCATGCCGGGCAGATCCACATCGACCGTATAGCGCGCCGCGCCGGTAACTTTTTCCCGCGCATCCTTGCGTGGGGCCTGTACGCCGGCGACGCGGAGATCGGGCATGTCCGTCATTGGCCCTCTCCTGTCGCGGCCGCGATTTCCACGGCGTCGATGATCATCTTGTAGCCGGTGCAGCGGCAGATATTCGCGCCCATCCAGTCGGTGATCTCGGCCCGGTCCGGGTGCGGGTTTCGCGCCAGCAGTGATTTCGCCAGCAGGATCATCCCCGGCGTGCAGTAGCCGCACTGCAACGCGCCGGCCTCGAAGAACGCCTGCTGCACCGGGTCCAGCGCGCCTTCTTCACCGGCGAGGCCCTCAATGGTGACGATGCGCGCGCCATCGACACGCCAGGCGAATGTGGAACAGGATGCGGTGGGATCGCCATTGACCAGCACCGTGCACGCGCCGCAGACGCCCCGGTCACAGCCGATTTTCGCCCCCTTGAGACCCAGCCGGTCACGCAGCACATCGACCAGCATTTCACTGGTATCGACCGTGATGAAATGTTCTTCGTCATTGACGAAAAGTTCGATCTGTTCGGTCATGGGCCCATCTCCGCCAGAAGGGTGATCTGCCGTTCCAGCAAGACCCGCGCCATGCGGCGGCGATAATCGCTGCCGGCGAAAACGTCCCGGATCGGAACCGGCAGCGCCCCAGCAATTTCCGCGGCGATTTCCCCTGCATTGGCGCCGACGTCAAAAGCAACACAAACGGGTTCGGCGAAGGCGCAACCCATGGCCGCCCGTCCCCCACCGTTTCCATCCACGGCGACGGCGACGCTGATGACCGGTTTCAGCGACCGGTCGAAAACCAGCCGCCGATCGCCACCGGTCGGGATCACGATTCGTGTCAACAACGCGCCGGACGCGGCGTCCGCGCCGGGCGGGACATCGGGCCAGCTATCGGCGTCAATCAGTGAGGTCATGCCGTCGGGTTTTTCAAACACATAGCGCGCGCCACAGGCCGCCAGCAGCACCGGGCCGTCATAATTGGGATGGCGCGCCATGATATTGCCGCCGATTGTGCCCGCCATGCGAACGCGAATATTGCCGAAAGTGGCCCAGGCGGCCGCCAAATCGGGGGCAAGGGATGCGATCATCGGATCGGTTTCGATGCGGTGATGGGTCACGCCCGCGCCGATGTTCAAAGCGCCGAATTTTTCCGATATTCCAGTCAGCCCCTGGACCCGCGACAGATCGATGACCCGGTCCGGAGCCGCCCCGTCCTGCATCCGGTTGATCTGGTCGATGCCGCCCGCCATGTAGGCCGCGCTGGAGTCTTCAGCGACGCGATGCGCCGCCAGGGCATCGACAACGCGGGTTGGCCGGATCAGTTCGAAGGTTGCGATGGACCCGTGGCCACGGGACACCCAGCCTGCCTCCATCAGATCGTGATCCATTCCCCGGGCATCCTGTTCATTGCCGCGCGCTTTTGCAAAACGTCGCATCGGACAAAAAAGATATTCCAATTGACCAGTTGGCGGAACCCGCTAACAATCGGCAATCGGAAACGCTGAACGGAGGACGCGCGATGTTCATTGATATCTATACCCATATTTTTCCCGGCGAGTTCTACGCCCGGATGTCCAAGGCGGCGCCCAAGCTGGAAAATATCGGCAAGCGCATGCAATCGGTCACGGCGATTCATGATCTGGACGAACGTTTCCGCCAGATGGACCCGTTCGGCGATTACCGCCAGGTGATCTCTCTGCCCAATCCTCCGCTGGAAGAAATCACCGACCCGGCCACGGGCACGGAACTGGCCCGCGTCGCCAATGACGCCATGGCCGAGCTGGTGCGAATACACCCGGACCGTTTCCCCGGTTTCGTGGCCGCCCTGGCCATGCACGACATGGATTCCGCCATGGTGGAACTGCACCGCGCCATGAAGGATCTGGGCGCGCGGGGCGTACAGATTTTCACCAATATCAACGGAAAACCGCTCGATCTGCCCGAATTCCAGCCTCTGTTCGACGCCATGGCGGACTATGATTTGCCGATCTGGATGCATCCGGCGCGCTCGGCCGCCATGGCCGATTACGCGACGGAGGAACGGTCCCGCTATGAAATGTGGTGGTGCTTCGGCTGGCCCTATGAAACATCGCTGGCCATGACCCGGCTGGTGTTTTCCGGCCTGTTCGACCGTCACCCCGCCATCAAGATCGTGACCCACCACATGGGCGGCATGATCCCGTTTTTCGATGGCCGCATCGGACCGGGCATGGATGTGCTGGGCGCGCGCACCACGGACGAGGATTACTCGGAAGTTCTGTCATCGCTGAAAAAGCCGCATCTGGAATATTTCAAGATGTTCTATGCCGATACCGCCATGTTCGGCACCAATACGGGCATCAAGTGCGGGCTCGATTTCTTTGGCCCCGATCAGGTGGTGTTTTCCACCGACTGCCCGTTCGCCCCGGTGCGCGAAACCTTCCAGTCAATCGACGCAATGGATCTTCCATCAGACCAGCTCGACAAGATCATGTTCGGCAACGCCGCCAGGCTGATGAAGCTGGATCTGAAATAGGCGGCGAATTCGCCTCAGCCGGACGAATCTTTGCGGAAATGGGGCATCACTTCGGTGGCGAACAAATCCAGCGAGCGGGCTGATTCCTCGAAGGTCAGATCGCCGTAGGCCATGCGGGATACGAAATAGTTGCAGCCCGATTCAGCTTCCTGCTCGGCGATTTCGGCGCGCACGGTTTCCGGCGACCCCACGGTGATCACGCCCACGCGGCGCGCATCGTCAAAATTATCCGGATAGCGCATGGGGTTGGCGCCAAAAGCGCGCCACAGCTTGGCGAAACTTGCAAACCAGTTGTCGAACGCCGGCCGGCCACGCTTTTCGGCCTCGGCATCGGTTTCGGCCACATAGGTCTGGCGGGTTATGCCCATCATGGGCAATTTTTCATCGCCATGATGTTCAGCCCAGCTTTCCCTGAATTTCCCGATCAGGGGGGCCGCGACCGATGCGGGCGCATTGATCACGATATTGGCCTTCATCCGGGCCGACCAGTCGGCCGAGCCCAGTGACCCCGCGCCATACCAGAGCGGCGGGTGGGGGCGCTGCACGGGGCGCAGTTCCATGGGGAAATTGGTGTAGCTGAACCGGTCGCCCGCATGGTTCAGCACCTCGCTTGACAAGGCGTTAAGCAACACGTCCAGGGATTCGTCATAGATTTCGCGGATTTCCGGATGGGCGATGCCGTAATGGCCCAGCTCCAGGATCGAGATGCCGCGCCCGATGCCGAGCTGGAAGCGGCCCCGGCTGAGATTGTCGAGCATGCAAATCTCTTCGACCAGCCGCAGCGGTTCATAGAGCGGCAATATATAGACCAGCGGGCCGAACAGCATTGTCGTGGTGCGCTGGGCGACGGCGGCTAGGAACACGCTGGGCGACGGCGCCATGCCAAGGGACGTCGCGTGGTGTTCCGCCAGATGATAGCAGTAGATTCCGGCGGCTTCGTAGCGTTCGACCATTTTGAGCCGGTCTTCATATAAATCGGCCAGCGGCGCATCGCGCCCCTTGTCGAGATGGTCGAAAATTCCAAATTCCATGAATGTGGTCCTAGTGGATGGAAACTCACAGGCGCGTAACAGTCGCCTGTTCCGCGCCGAAGTTCTGATTGCAGAATTCAAATGCCGCCAATTCGGCGGCGTCGCCATTGGCGAAAGGTCCGCCCATTTCCATACGGCTACCCTCGCGCCACACCGACCATTGGTACTCG
>CALGIA010000378.1 GCA_937916005.1 uncultured Rhodospirillaceae bacterium | reverse complement strand
CCGACGAAAACCATGTCTTCGTCAATCTCGGCGACGGCACCTATCATCATTCCGGAATCCTGGCGATCCGCGCCTCGATATATGCCGGCGTCAACGCGACATACAAGGTGCTTTATAACGACGCCGTGGCGATGACCGGTGGCCAGCCACAACCCGTCACGCCGCCCCAAATCGCAGCCCAGGTGCTGGCGGAAGGAGTCAAGAAATGCGTCGTCGTGACCGATGACACGGGAAAATATCCAAGACGGCACGATCTACCCGCCGGTGTCACGGTTCACCATCGCCACGAACTCGACGCGATTCAGCGTGAGCTTCGGGAAATTCCCGGCGTGACGGTGCTGATCTATGACCAGACCTGCGCCGCCGAGCTACGCCGGCGACGCAAGCGGGGCATCGCAATCGACCCCGACACCCGCGTGTTTATCAACGAAGCGGTCTGCGAGGGCTGCGGCGACTGTTCGGATAAATCGAACTGTGTGTCGATAGAACCGGTGGAAACCGAATTCGGCCGCAAACGCAAAATCAACCAGTCGAGCTGCAACAAGGATTATTCCTGTCTCGAGGGGTTCTGCCCAAGCTTCGTGACCATCCAGGGGGCGAAGCCGCGCCGCCTCCATTTGGACCCGGCCGTACTGGATGAACTGACGGAAAACCTCCCCGCGCCCGAGCAGCCGTCGCTGGATGAGCCCTATAACGTCCTGATCTCGGGGATCGGGGGCACCGGGGTTGTCACCATCGGCGCGCTGATCGGCATGGCCGCCCACATGGAAGGTCACGGCGTTTCCGTGCTCGATCAGGTCGGGCTGGCGCAAAAGAACGGCGCCGTGGTCACCCATGTGCGCGTCGCCCGGGACCGTGACAGCATTTTCGCCTCGCGCATTGCCGATGGCCGCGCCGATCTGCTGCTCGGCTGCGACGCCATCGTCGCCGGCGGGGTGGAATCTCGACGCAAGATCGGTCGCGGCGTTACCCGAACCGTGGTCAACACCCACATGGCGCCGACCGGCGCGTTCACGCTGGACGCCGATGCATCCTATCACGAAACCGAATTGCTGGACTCGATCCGCGGCAGCGCCGGCGACAATCTGACCGAATTCGTGGACGCCACCGAGATCGCAACGGCGCTGATGGGGGACGC
This sequence comes from uncultured Rhodospirillaceae bacterium, assembly GCA_937916005.1. Classification (GTDB taxonomy): domain Bacteria; phylum Pseudomonadota; class Alphaproteobacteria; order MPNO01; family MPNO01; genus CALGIA01. The sequence goes on along the minus strand of CALGIA010000378.1, from coordinate 3,716 downwards.
CATCTCGACCAACCTGTTCCTGGTCGGCTATGCGATCCAGCGCGGCCTCATTCCGGTTTCGCTTGCCGCCTTCGAGCGCGCGATCGAGCTTAACGGCGTCGCGGTAGACGCCAATAAACAGGCCGTTGCCTGGGGCCGGGTCCAGGCGTCCGATCCGGCGCAAGTTGAAAAATACGTCGCGCAAAACCGTCCCGCCGCCGCGCCGCCTGCACAAAGCCTCGACGATATTGTGGCCGTCCGGACCAGGCTTTTGACCGACTATCAGGACGAAGCCTATGCCCGGCGCTACGCGGCGCTGGTCCAAACCATACAGGCGGCGGAACAACTTCTTGCTCCCGGCAAGACCGGGCTCGCTGAGGCTGTCGCGCGCTATGGGGCCAAGCTGATGGCCTATAAGGATGAATACGAAGTCGCCCGGCTGTTCGTTTCGGAAGATTTTTCGACCCGTCTCTCGTCCCGGCTTGAAGGCGATTTCAAACTCCAGTTTCATTTGGCGCCGCCGCTGATCGCAAAGCGCGACCCCTTGACGGGCGAGCCCCGGAAACGCGCCTTCGGGCCCTGGGTCATGACAGTGTTCCGGTTGCTGGCGCCGCTAAAGAATTTGCGCGGCGGGCCGTTCGATGTGTTCGGCCGGACAGAGGAAAGACGCATCGAGCGCCGGCTGATCGAGGATTATTTTACCGTGGTCGGTGAAATCGCCACCTCACTGACGCCGGAAAACCACGATGTCGCCCTGGCCCTGGCCAGCGTGCCCGAACATATCCGCGGTTTCGGGCCGGTGAAGCTGCGTCATCTGGAGACGGCAAAAACCGAGGAATCCCGATTGTTGGCTCAATTCCGCGCGGGCGATACCCCGCCCGGCGTCGCAATCAGCAGCGCTGCCGAATAATTATCAGGCCGGCCAATCCACGATGCGGTCTTCCAGATCGTCACCCCGTTCCTCGGGCACGGCGCGGTTGCGCACGGAAACGGCGGCGAGATGCACGGTTTCCTTATCGCCTGAAAGCAATGGATGCCACCAATATAAATCCTTGCCTTCGGCGAGCAGGCGATAGGCGCAGGTCGATGGCAGCCAGTTCGCGTCCCGCGCCAGATCGGGGGTCACATTGAGGCATTCGGGGATCAGAATCCGGCGTTCAAGATAGCGCGTGCACTTGCAGGTTTCATGGTCCAGCAGGCGGCAGGCGACGTCCGTGAAGGCGATTTCGCCGGTATCGATGTCTTCGAGCTTCAAAAGGCAACAGCGACCGCACCCGTCGCACAGGGATTCCCATTCTTCGCGGTTCATTTCGTCGAGGGACTTCTGTTCCCAGAACGGTTGATCATCTGTGGCCACGATGTTGAAACCTTGCGCGCTGATCAAATTCTATTGTGATATAAATCAGTCGAGACCGGTTATCCACCCCGGCGGAGAGTTTGTTTGTATCCTGTATCCGGGCACGCCGCCGGGTCGTATCGCCAGAGGAAAGCAAGATGATTAGAATATTCCGAATTGCTGTCCTCGCAGGGGCTCTGTTTTCATCATTGCCGGCGATCGCCGACACCGAATTGTTCAGGTCCGATCTGTTGATCGACGCCATCATTTCCAATGATTATGATCTCGCCAAATCCACATTGATAAAAGGGCACGACCCGGATCCTGTTGATGGCTACCGGCGGACACCGCTTATTCTCGCGGCCATGGCGGGAAATGCCGACCTGGTCGCGTTGCTGGTCGAGTTCAAGGCCAAACCAAATGCCAGAGATGGGGCCGGGGGAAGCGCCCTTCATTACTCTTCGGCGCGGGGGCATGTGGAAGTGGTGGAATCGCTGCTAAAACTCGGCGCACAAATCAATATGGCAAACCTTCAGGGAATGACGCCCCTTATGATGGCCGTAAGCGACGGACGACTCGAAATAGTGCGGCTACTGCTCAAACACAAGGCCGACGCCACGCGCAGCGATTACACCGGCCGCACCGCTCTGATGTGGGCGGAACGAAACGGAAGAAGAAATATCATCCGGCTTTTGCGCCAGGCCGGGGTTGAGGATTAGGCGGCGCGTTTCATGACCTTGCCAGGGGCCGAAGCCCTCACAATCATATTGCTGGCGTTGGTTGGCGACGGAATTATCGCTGGACTGCCGGGGTTACGCCTCGTTCTCGCAAGCCCGATCGCCGCCATGGCGGTGCTGTCGCGCTGGCTTGATAGACGGCTAAATCGGCCCCAGCGGTCGGCATCCAATCGGAAATTTCGGGGCGCGATTGCAGCGGTTTTCATGCTCGGGCTAGCGTTCGGTATCGGCACCGGGCTTGAGGAGTTGGCGTCCCGCGTCCCCCGGGGCTGGATGTGGGAGGTGTTGCTCGCGACCACCATGCTTACCCAGCGGCGCGGCATGGATACAAGCCGGAACATCCGCAAGGCCCTCGACCGTAATGAACTGGATGCGGCGCGGATTCTGCTTGGGCGCGAAGTTTCATACGATACCTCACATGAAGACGCCCATGGTCTGGCGCGCGGGGCGGTTGAAACTTGCGCGATGCGGTTTTGCGACGGCGTCGTCGCGCCGGTATTCTGGTATGTCACGCTGGGGTTACCCGGATTGATCGCGTTCCGCGCGATCAATGTGATGGCTCACGCGCTCGGTGACCGGTCAGGCGCGTTCGGGATGACAGCCGCGCGGTTGGATCGGGTGCTTAATATTGTGCTGGCCCCAATATGCGGCGTGGTGATTTCCGTCTCGGCGGCATTCGCACCAACGGCCAACCCGGTCCAGGCGTTCAAGGTAATGGGTGACGCCGTGCGGGGCCGCGGCTCCATTGTGGCGCCCTGGACCATGGGGGCGATGGCGGGGGCTTTGGGGCTGGCGCTGGGCGGACCGCGCCGGGACGGGGCTGAACCCTGGATCGGCGACGGGCGGGCGCGGACTTTACCGCAGGATATCGGCCGGGCAATATTCATTTATGCCGTCGCCGGAATGATTACTGCTGGCACGATCCTGCTTCTGGCGCTTTACGCCGCCGGACGCTGATCGCCATTGTTTGCTTTGGCCCCAAAAGAGTGGACTGGCGTGAACGAGCCCATTCTAATGGGGTTCGGATAAATTTTCCGCTGGGAATATTTCCATTGCCCGCGCTGCGATCAACGCAGCCTGTGTCCGGTTACGGACCTTGAGCGTCTTAAGAATTGCGGAAATATAGAAGCGGATGGTTTTATCCGAAACGCTAAGATCCGCCGCAATCTCGATATTGGACTTTCCTTCAGCGAGCAATGCCAGCACCTGACGCTGCCGATTGGTCAGACCGGCCAGCAATTCGCCAGAAGCAAATCGGCTGTGGGAAACTTCGCGCCGTGGCGTGGACGCAACCGCGCGTTCCGAGAAATTCCTGGGCAGACAAAGTCCGCCCGCCAACACAACCTTGAGCATGTTGAGGAATTCATCTTCCGACACGGTTTTAGGGATATATCCCGTGGCGCCGAGTTCAATGGTCTGCAATGCATCGCGCCGGTTTTCGATCGCCGACACGACGATAATCGGCACCTTTGGCAGGAGGGAAATCATACGCTGCAACCCTTCGATGGGCTCCATTCCCGGCATGATCAGGTCGAGCAAAACAAGATCAAAATTCTTATCGGATTCCGCGATCCTGGACGCGGCTTCAAAATCCGCAGCCTCAACAACAGTTAAATCGTCTTTCAGCGACTTCAGGGCATGTGCAATACTGGCACGAAAAAGCG
>CALGIA010000377.1 GCA_937916005.1 uncultured Rhodospirillaceae bacterium | reverse complement strand
TCCATTGCCAAATGTTAACCAGAATCAGTTGTTTTTGAGAGTCCTCCTTCATGTCTGTAAGAGCCTGTTTTTTCGGCGATAGTTTCGTAAATGGCGTTGGCGATGACCGGCATTTTGGGTGGGTTGGAAGGGTCTCGGCTGCGGTGAGTTCCCGGGGGCACGATTTCACAAGCTATAATCTGGGCATCCGACGCGATACCAGCGCCGATGTTGCGGCCAGATGGAAAGCGGAATCCGAGCTTCGCTTACGGCCGGAGCACGACCCATTTCTGGTGTTTTCCTTTGGCGTGAACGACGCAGTGATTGAAAACGGCCGGACCAGAATTGACCGTCGGCAGTCCCTGATTAATACGGATGAGATCCTCTATTACGCGGTCAAGCGCGCGCCCTGCATATTTATCGGCCCACTCCCGGGAGGCGACCAGGAACTCAATGAACGAATAGCGTTTTTGTCGGCCGGAATTCGCGCCCATTGTGCCGAAATAAACGTGGATTTCATCGACCCATTTCCCGCACTGAACAAATCCACGAAATGGATGTCCGGCGTTGTCGCGGGCGATGGAGCGCATCCCAATGGAGACGGTTATGCCGAATTGGCCGATCTGATCGACCAGGCGTCGGCGTGGCGCAAACACTTCCCCTGAAGTCTCCGTGATCTCAGGCGACAACCGCCGCCCGGACCCGCGCCGGCGTCAGGGGCGTTTCGTTGAACTGGTTGATCCGGCCACTGCCGGCGGCGTCAAACGCATCGCGCAGCGCATTGGCGATGGCCGCGGGTGGCGCGATGGCGCCGCCTTCGCCCATGCCTTTCATGCCGTACTTGGTCACTGTCGCCGGGGTGACCATGTGGCCGATCTTGATATCGGGAATTTCAATGGCGCCCGGCAGCAGATAATCCACGAACGTGGTCGCCAACGGCTGACCGTTTGTATCATAGGGGGTTTCCTCATAGAGCGCGGTGCCGATGCCCTGGGCGACGCCGCCGATGATCTGACCATCGACGATCATGGGATTGACGACCGTGCCGCAATCCTCGACCACGGCGTAATCAAGTAATTCGACCTCGCCGGTTGCCGGATCTACGGCAACCACGGCTGCGTGGGTGGCGTAGGAAAATACCCCGGATGATTCCGACGGCTCCCAGGTCGCGGTGATATCCAGCACCGGGTCCATGCCGTCGGGCAAAGCTTCCTGACGCAGGTGGGCAATACGGCCAATCTCGGCCAGCGTGACCGACCCACCGGGCCCGTTTACCGAGCCGTCCCTGAAGCTGACCGCGTCGGCGTCGCACTGCATCAGATGAGCTCCGATAAGCCCCATCTTGTCGCGCAGCTTTTCACAGGCATTGGCCACGGCCCCGCCACCCATGACGATGGAACGGGACGCGAAGGTGCCCATGCCGAAGGGGGAAACGGCGGTGTCGCCCTGCCGGATGATCACATCGTCGGGATGAATGCCGAGTTCCTCATGGGCGATCTGGGCCAGAGTGGTTTCCATGCCCTGACCATGGGAATGAATAGCGACCAGCAGTTCCAGCGTCCCGTCCGGGTTGAGCCGTGCGGTCGCGGTTTCATAACCCGCAATGATCGGCGTACGCCGCCTCAGCCATTCCTCGGCGCCGTGGCCGGATTGTTCGGAAAAACTCCCCAGCCCGACGCCGATCAGCCGGCCGTCAGGCTCGATGGATTTCTGACGTTCGCGGATGCCTTCGTAATCGACCAGCTTGGCGACGCGCCGGACGCTTTCCGGGTAGTCGCCATTGTCGAATTTCATGTCGCAGACCGTCATGTAGGGCATCTGGTCGGGACGCACCATGTTGTCCATGCGCACATCCATGGGGTCGCGGCCCACCGCGCGGGCAACCTCATCGATGGTGCGCTCGATGGCGAAACATGCGCCGGGTCGGGCCACGCCGCGATAAACGCCCAGCGGCGCCTTGTTGGTGGCGACCGTCCAGGTACGCGCCCGGAAATGTTCGATCTGATACGGTCCGGGGATATTGCGCGCGGCCATGCCGGTTTCCATGAAGGGCCCCGTATGCCAGAGCGCATAGGCGCCGCCGTCGATGGTGACCTCGGCGTCGATGCCCCTGATGATGCCCCGATCGTCCGCATAGGCGGTCACGCGATAGACATGCTCCCGCGCCTGAACGGCCGCTGTCAGATGTTCGCGTACATCCTCGATCCAGCGGATCGGCTTGCGGGTTTTCAAAGCGATGGCGCAGACAACAATTTCTTCCGGCGTCAGGCGGGCCTTGCCGCCGAATCCGCCGCCCACATCGGGTGAGATCACATGGAGCTGGCGCACCGGCAGACCCAGCGCCTGGGCCAGACCGATGCGAATGATGTGCGGGATCTGGCTGGTGATATAGACCACCAGCTCATCCCGGCGATCGTCCCAATGGGCCAGCACGGCGCGCTTTTCCATGGGCACGGTGGATTGCCGGTTCATGCGGTAATCCCGGGTCACCACCACTGGTGCGTCGCGCACCGAGTCGATGTCGCCGCCTTCGAAATCCCGCTGGACATAAACATTGTCGCCCCAGGCCTCATGCACCAGGGAGCCGGTTTCTTCACGGGCAGCCAGGGGCTCGATGATTGCCGGCAGTTCCTCGATATCCGCGATGACAAGCTGGGCCAAATCTTCCGCGTCGCCGCGGGTCTTCCCAATGGCGGCCGCGATGCAATCGCCGACGAAGCGAACCTTGTCGCGCGCCAGCGGATGATGATCGGACGGCTTGAATCCCTGTACGTCGGGTACGATGCGGATCGGCGACAGATGGGACAGATCGTCGGACGTGAACAACTTGCCGTCGGAGCCTTCCGGTTTTTCGATCCCGCGCAGCCGGCCATGAGCGACCGGGCTGCGCACGAATGCCACTTCCAGCGTTCCAGGCAGGGCGATGTCGGCGACATATTGCCCGCGCCCGCGCAAAAACCGCGCGTCTTCCTTGCGGGGCAATCTGGCGCCCACGCCGAATCCCTTTACCTCATCGGCCATTATGTTCTTCCAATTACTGTGCTGATTACTGAACCGATTCCGCTGCCTGGAGCCCCAGGATCATGGACGATTTCCGCAGATAGGCCTTGTGTAATTCCAGATCCTCGGCGGTATGCCTGATTTCGTCGAGCTGGCGCGCGCGTTCCTTGGGTTCGCGGGCTTCCATGAGCTTTTTATTGGCCATGGACTGGGCCTGAACGCCGTCGATCTGGGCCTTGCGCCGTTGGCGTGAGTAACGGTCAAGCAGAGCTGTGTCTTCATCCTTGTTCAGGATGGCATGGAGTTTTCCGGCCAGATTGACCGCGTCGTGAATGCCGCCATTCATGCCCAGCCCGCCAATCGGATTGTTGGCGTGGCTGGCGTCCCCAGCCAGCAGAACGCGCCCCGCATTGAAGGATTTGGCGACCCGCTGATGAACCGGATAGAGCCCCTTGTAGGCAATGGGATATTCGCCCTCCTTGGGGAAAAACCGTTGCAGCCGCGCCTGGACGCCTTCCTCGCTCAAGACGTATTCGTCGGTCTCCCCGGTCTTGACCGGAAAGACCGTTCGCCAGATTCTCTCACCGTTTTCCCCGGGCACATGAAACAAATTGCACCACTCGTCCGGGTCGGACAGGAAGTTGCGCGTGCAATAGCCGCGTTCCGCCGCGTAAAAATCGAAGGTGGTGGCGATTTTCACGAAACGCTCGGGCCAGGTGAAGCCCTCGAATTCGATGCCGGCGAGATCACGCACCGTGGACCGGGCGCCATCGCACGCGACCACATAGACGCAATCCATGGACTCCGTTTCGCCATCCTGGTTTTCGAAGGTGACGCGCGCGGCGGCGGCGGTCTGGTCCACACCGGTGACCTTGCAGGAAAACCGGTATTCCACATCGGTTGTGTCCCCGATGTGGGCGACGATCGAATCCACCAGCTTGTACTGTTCATATTGAAACGCGTAGGGGAACCGGACTTCGTCGGCCAGAACCCCATGGTCGAATTCGGCCACGGCCTTGCCGGTTTGACGGTCGCCAAACTGATAGAGCGGGGCTTTCATCCCAAGGTCGATGAAATCCTCAAATACGCCCAGATCGTCGAGAAATTCCACCGTGGTCAGATGCAGGGTGGCCGCGCGCTGGTCTTTGACCGTGCCCGGTTCCTGCTCAAAAATGGTCACCGGTATGCCGTTTTTATACAGCGCCAGGGCGAGGACGGTTCCGACCGGCCCGCAGCCGACGATCGCGACCCGCTCACCGGGTTTCATGGTCATGAATTTTCACCGTGTTTCCTGCTAGTTTCGTTTGCCGTATTTTGATCCTCCCCCCGGAACGGGTCAAGCAAGGCGCGACGCCGCGACGTCCAGGCGTTGACGTTTCCGTGAATTGTCCCCGGCCGCTCATTGTTCTATATCTGGATGTAACACTCACTCGGGAGGAAACCTTATGGGCATGGTGATCGACGGCAAGTGGATCGATGACGACGAAAAATTCCGCAATCCGGAAGGCGGCGCGTTCGTGCGCCCGGACTCCATCTTCCGTGACTGGGTGACCGCCGATGGTTCATCGGGCTTCAAGGCGGAACCCGGCCGCTATCATCTGTTTCTGGCGCCGAACTGCCCCTGGGCGCACCGCACGCAGCTCTTCCGTCGCCTGAAAGGCCTTGAAGATGTGATCTCGGTCACCCTGTCCGATATACCGCGCGTTACCAGCTGGGCCTATACGGAAGGCATCGGCCGTGATCTGGAACCCATCGACGGCAAGTTCGAACTTCATCAGGCGTATATCTCGGCGGTGCCCGATTATTCCGGACGGGTGACCGTGCCGACTCTGTGGGACAAGAAGGAATGGACGCTGGTCAATAACGAATCCGCCGATATCATCCGCATGCTCAATACGGAATTCAACGAATGGGGCGATACGTCGCTTGATTTCTATCCGGAAGATCTTCGGCCCGAAATCGACCGGATCAATGAGATTATCTACGCCAACGTCAATAACGGCGTCTATCGCACCGGCTTCGCGAAATCCCAAGAGGCATATGAGACAGGTTTCAACAATCTTTTCAATTGCCTGGATGATATGGACGATCTTTTAGGTGACCGTCGATATCTTTGCGGAGACCGCGTCACCGAGGCCGATTGGCGGTTCTACGTGACGCTGGTCCGGTTCGACGCCGCCTATTACGGCAATTTCAAATGCAACAGGCAGCACATCTACGAATATCACAATCTGTCCAACTATCTGCGCGAGCTATACCAGACCCCCGGCATCGCCGAGATCACCGACATCGAGGGCATCAAGAACGGCTATTACCGGATCGGCGCGGTCAATCCATCGGGGATCGTCCCCATCGGCCCGGGCGATCTGCATCTGACCGACGCCCATGACCGGGACAGGTTGCCGAAGGCGGCGTAGTGCGGCGCCGGCTCACATTGAGGAACTCAAGCCACATATGACCGAACCGGTCCCAGACAATCCCGGCGTGATTGCCCGGCCGCCGAGGCTTTATCTCTCCTTCATGGCGGCCGGGTTCGCGCTCGACTGGTGGCGGCCAATTGCCCTGATCCCGGAACAGTGGCTGCAATATGTTCTTGGCGGAATGTTGATCACCGCCGGCGGGGCCATTTCATCCAGCGCCTTCAAACGCTTCATGCGGGCGGGCACCAATATTCCGACCCCCTTGCCGACGACGGCCCTGGTAAGCGATGGAATTTACGGCATTTCCCGCAACCCGATCTATGTGTCCATGAGCCTGATCCATGCCGGAATCGCCATCGCGGCGGACAATATCTGGATGCTGGGGCTGCTGGTCCCGCTGCTGATTGTCATGCGCTACGGCGTGATCGCACGGGAAGAAGCCTATCTTGAGGGCAAATTCGGCGAACCCTATGTGGCGTACAAATCGAAGGTTCGCCGCTGGCTATAGGAATTCCGCGTACCAGGAAGAATGGTCTTCCGTCTGGTTCGCCATGCCCGGCTTGGTCAGGCAGCCGCGCGGCGCCACGTAGCTGTCGATGCGTTTTCGCGGGCGTTCATGCCACTGGATGTTGAAAGCGTGGAGTTTGGGAAAGAACTGCAGGTGGGAATAGGGCAGGTGGTCATGAATCCACCACGCCATTCCCCGCCAGTCAGCCGCCGCCGCCAGCCGGGGAATGACGATGCAGGCGGTCGCCCCCATATGGCCGTCACCGTCGCGCAAATCCCAGATATGACCAGCGCGGTCGGCTTCGTTTGAGGCGCAGTTGAGCTTGTTGGCGTTGCCGAAACCGTTCACCGCCGCGGACCGATAGGCCGACCGGATAACGATCCGGCCAAAACTTTCATTGAGCGGTTCCAGCAACTCCTCGCAGAGCCGGGTTCCGGCGGCGATGGCCAGTTCCGGGTTGTCCGGGATATTGGAGATGCCGTGGATTTCGGCGATCTCGCTATGCAGGAATTCACGCAGATAGAATGATTGGGACAGCCGAACCCGGCCGAGCTCTTCCAGTCCTCGAACCGACCCCGGTTTGCGCATTTCAGTCGTCCCTGGGTGTCTGACCGCGCTGCCCGACGCTGCCATGATCGATGGCCACCGCCTTGACCATCGCATATGCGGTGACGCCGATTCCCAGCCCCAGATCGTGCAGGGCGCGCCGCGTGACCCGCGCCCACAGGGGCACGCCGATATCCAGCTTGACGTCGACCATCGCGCCCGAGCGACCGTCATCCATCTCCACGATGGTGCCGGAAAACACATTCAGCGTAGAGATGCCGACGGGTTCAACGTTGGCCAGGGTCACGTCGCGGGCGCGGATCCGGACGCGCAACTCCGCGCCATGTTCCAGATCGGACAGCGGTACCCGTAACACGCCGCCGGGAAAACTCAGATGGGTCAGGCCGAATTCCGCATCCACGCCGGATACATGGCCGGCGATCACCGACCCCGCTTCGTAACGTCCGGTCAGCGGGCGCAGATCCATGCGGCTCATCAGGGTTTCGACCGGGCCGACGGCGGCGACCTTTCCGGCGGACAGAAGAACCAATGTATCTGCCAGCCGCACGATTTCCTCCGCCGAGTGGGTGACATAGATGATCGGAATGGCGAATTCATCGGCAAGCCCTTCGATGAAGGGCAGGATTTCGTTTTTGCGCCGGTTATCGAGGGACGCCACCGGTTCGTCCATCAGAAGCAGGCGCGGGTTGGCCAGAAGCGCCCGTCCAATGGCGACCCGTTGTTTTTCGCCGCCCGACAATGCCCCGGGCCTGCGGTCGAGTAGCGGCGTGATGTCGAGCACTTTGGCGACCTGGTCCAGATCAACCGGGTTGCCGTCCCGCGCGGCGCGCTTGCTGCCGTAGCTCAGATTGCCGCGCACGGTGAGATGGGGGAACAGGCGGTCCTCCTGGAACACATAGCCGAGACGACGCTTTTCCGGCGGCAGATTGATGCACTGATCGGAATCGAACAGCACCAGGTCATCGACCACGATACGGCCGCGGTCGGGCCGCAGTAACCCGGCCAGCATGTTCACCACCGAGGTTTTGCCCGCTCCGGACTGTCCGAACAAAGCGGTCACGCCCCGGGACTCGGCGGTGAATTTTACATCGAGGTTGAAATTTCCCAGCGCGCGGGCGACATCAATTTCAATCATCGGGCAATGCCCTGGATGCGCGCGCGCATGCGCCGGGCGATGATTTCAGATGCGAACAAGGCCGCAAATGCCAGTGCCACCGAAATCAGCACGATGCGGAATGCGGCATCTTCCCCACCCGGGACCTGGGCCAGACCAAACAGCGCAATGGGCAGGGTGCGGGTTTCGCCGGGGATATTGGATACAAAGGTAATCGTCGCGCCGAACTCGCCAAGACTGCGGGCGAAGGCCAGTATGGCGCCGGCCAGAATGCCCGACCCGGCCAGAGGCAGGGTAATGGTCAAAAATACCGCAAAGGGTCCGGCGCCCAGGGTACGGGCGGCGGCTTCAAGACCCGGATCGACGGCTTCCATTGACAGACGGATCGCCCGCACCATCAGGGGGAATCCCATCACGGCGGAAGCGATGACCGCGCCGCGC
>CALGIA010000376.1 GCA_937916005.1 uncultured Rhodospirillaceae bacterium | reverse complement strand
GGCGGCATCAGGGAGCCCGACCCCGACGCACTTTTCTGGGCCGCGCTCAGCGCCCGATACGCCGCATTGGATTTCGGCGCGGTGGCCAGATAAATCACGCACTGGGCCAGCGCCAACTCACCTTCCGGCGAGCCCAGGCGTTCATAGGCCTCCCATGCGGCAAGGCTCTGCACCAGAGCCTGCGGATCGGCCAGGCCGATGTCTTCCGATGCGAACCGGGTCAGACGCCGGGCGATATAGCGCGGCTCCTCGCCACCAGCCAGCATGCGGGCGAACCAATAGAGCGCGGCATCCGTATCGGACCCGCGCAGGGATTTGTGAAGCGCGCTGATCAGATTGAAATGACCATCCTGTGACTTGTCATAGACCGGCGCGCGGCGCTGGATCGCCGCCGTGAGCGCGCTGGTGTCGAGCACGGAGTCAACCGGCAACGCCAGCAATTCTTCCGACATATTCAGAAGGTAGCGCCCATCCCCATCGGCCATGGCGCGCAGACTGACCCGGGCGTCTCCGTCAATCGGCAAGGGCCGGCCGGCTGCGCTCTCGGCGCGCGCCAGCAGGCTTTCCAGCGCCGCATCATCGAGCCTGGCCAGGACAAAGACCTGACACCGGGACAGCAGGGCGGCGTTGAGCTCAAAAGACGGGTTTTCAGTTGTCGCCCCCACCAGCGTAATCGTTCCGTCTTCCACATAGGGCAAAAATCCATCCTGCTGGGCGCGGTTGAAGCGATGAATTTCATCAATAAACAACAGGGTTCCCTGCCCCGCTCCGCGCCTGTCGCGCGCCGCCGCGAAAATCTTGCGCAAATCGGCGACGCCGGAAAAAACGGCCGAAAGAGGTTCAAAATGAAGATCGGTTTCCGCCGCCAGAAGCCGCGCAATTGTGGTCTTCCCAACACCCGGCGGACCCCACAGGATCATCGAGGCAATCCGCCGCGCGGCGATCATGCGCCCGACCGGGCCTTCTTTGGACAGAACATGGTCCTGGCCCAGAACTTCCGACAAATTCTTTGGACGCAATTGATCGGCGAGCGGACGCGGCGCATCGGCTTCAAACAGCGATGAGGTGGGCTGCTTGCTCATACCCCGTTCAGGATTCAACCGCAAAGGACAATATCTGACCGCCCCGGCGCAGCGATACCCGCCAGACCCGCGGATGGTGTGACAGAATTTCCCCTAACATCTTGATCCGCCGTATTTTCTTGCCATTGACGGTGAGAATGATATCGCCTGGCTGCAACCCGACACGATGGGCCGGGCTTACGGAGCTCAATTTCAGAATGATGACGCCACGCTCCATGGTATCAATGGACAATTCCTCAGCCAGCGCGGGCGAAAGATTGGCGACCACCGAACCGGAAAATGGATGGCGCCCCTTCAGACGGGATATATTTCGCGGCGGCTTTTCCGGCGCCTTGATAAGATCCAGAACCAGCTGTTGTTTCTTGCCGCCACGTAATACCCGCAGCCGCGCCGAACTGCCGAGCTTCAGGGTTCCGATACGGAACTTCAAGGCAGCCGGCTCAGACACCTCGCGCCCGTTTACCGCCAGGATGACATCGCCCACCCGCAGTCCCGCGCGCTCGGACGGCCCACCCGGATAGACGGCGCCAATGATCACGCCGGTCGGATGGGACAACCCGACCGAGGCGGCGATATCCGGGGTGACTTCCTGCATGGAGGCCCCCAGCCATGGCCGTTCGATCTTGCCGCCGGTTTCGGCGCTGCGCACCACGGTCTTCACCATGTTTGTCGGTATGGCGAATCCAATGCCTATCGAACCGCCGCTGCGGGAATAGATTGCCGTGTTGATGCCGGCGAGACGCCCATCCATGGTAATCAGCGCGCCACCGGAATTGCCGGGATTGATCGCCGCATCGGTCTGGATAAAGAAATTGAAATCCGATACGCCGCCGGCGCTTCGCGCCAATGCCGAAATTATGCCGCTGGTGACGGTTTGACCGACACCAAAGGGATTGCCGATGGCGACCACCAGGTCGCCAACCTGGAGATCATCGGAATCCCTCATTTCAAGGGACGGAAGTTTTTCCGAGCCGGGATCGATCTTTAGAACCGCGAGATCGGTGCGTTCGTCATCGCTGACCACCGTGGCGTCGAACTCCCGTCGATCGGCCAACACAACGGTTATTTCATCGGCCTTGTTGATCACGTGATGGTTGGTAACGATGAGCCCATTGCTCCGGACAATGACGCCGGATCCGAGAGAGTTCTGAATTTTTTTCCGGGAACGACCCATTGAAAATTTGTCGGCGAAGAAGCGTTTGAAAAATGGATCATTCTGAAATGGTGAAAATGACTGGCTCTGAACAACGCGTTTTGTGTAGATATTCACGACGGCGGGCGCGGCGCGCTTGACCAGAGGCGCATAGGAAAGCCGAATTTCCGCATCGGATTCGGGAACCCGCGCGCCATTTCCGGATTTGGCCCACCCGGCTCCGGAACAGACCAGCAATCCCAGCGCGATCGCGAAAACCTTCATGTTCAATTCAGGTTCCTTTCGACGCAATAACGAAAAGAGGCAGCGCTATGCGCCGCCCCATTTTCCTCGCAAAATCGAACAAGGTCAGGAAGCGCCAACCTCTTCCGTTTCCCCCATCGCCATCTCCAGCACAGGACCGGAATCCTGTCCCTTGGCATCAGGATCACGGTCGATCAGTTCTATGACCGCCATCGGCGCATTATCGCCATAGCGAAATCCCGCGCGCATGACGCGTGTATACCCGCCGGGCCGGTCCGAAAACCGTTCGGCCAGCGTCGTAAACAACTTGTCCGCCAATTTGGCATCGCCACCAAGTTTCGAAATCGCCTGGCGACGGGCATGAAGGTCCGTCGGGCCGCGTTTTCCAAGGCTGATCAGGCGATCAACAATCGGGCGAAGTTCCTTCGCCTTCGGCAGCGTTGTCTTGATCTGTTCGTGTTTTACCAACGCGGCGGCCATGTTGATAAACATCGCCTTGCGGTGTGAGCTGGTCCGGTTCAATTTCCGGCCGCTGAGGCGGTGACGCATTACATTTCTCCCTGGCGGTTCCCGAAAGTGCCTTGTCTAGTAGGGCTCTTCGAGGCGCTTCGCCATTTCCTCTATGTTTTCCGGCGGCCATTCGGGAATCTCCATACCGAGATGGAGCCCCATCTGGGACAACACTTCCTTGATTTCGTT
>CALGIA010000375.1 GCA_937916005.1 uncultured Rhodospirillaceae bacterium | reverse complement strand
GAGAGCATCGCCGATTTCCTCATAAAACCGGGCTTCGACAATCATGATATGCGGGGTGTCGGTCGCCATGTCACCAATCCTCCACGGGAGGAATCGGGCGGCGTTCAACGACTTTGAGCCCATAACCTTCCAGGCCCTTGATGGCCCTTGTATGGTTGGTCAGCAATATCATGTCGGAAACACCCAGATCGCGCAGGATCTGCGCGCCGACGCCATAATCGCGCAATGCCGGCGACAAAAACGACTCGGTATCCTGTCCGCCGACTGCGATTTCCGCCGACGCAAGGCCCGTGTCCATGGACACCTCATGCCGCTGGCGCACCTGGTTGGAGAAACTCTGCCCCCACGTGTCCCGGATCAGGACCAGAACGCCGCTCCCCGCATCGCCGATGATGCGCAATGACGCTTCGATTTCCGCGCCCCGGCCGCTGATTTCATCATGCAAAACATCGTCAAGGATATTGATGGCGTGCATGCGTACCAGAACGGGCTCCGCTCCCGAAATATCGCCCTTTACCAGGGCGACATGCTCCGCCCCCGAGACACTGTTGGTATAGACGATGACGCGAAATTCGCCGCCGTGTTTGCGACGCATCCGGCTTTCCAGCGTGCGGCTTACCAGGCTGTCATGTTTCAGGCGATAGGCAATGAGATCGGCGATGGTGGCGATTTTCAGCCCGTGAAACTGCGCGAATGACATGAGATCCGGCAGGCGCGCCATGGTTCCGTCATCATTCATCACTTCGCAGATCACGCCCGACGGGTTCAGCCCGGCAAGCCGCGCGATATCGACGGATGCTTCGGTATGGCCGGCGCGCTGAAGCACGCCGCCATCCTGCGCCACCAACGGAAACACATGACCCGGCGTCACGATATCCGCGGATCCCTTCGTGGGATCAATCGCAACGGCGATGGTCCGCGCCCGATCGGATGCGGAAATTCCGGTGGTTACCCCGTCCCGCGCTTCGATGGAAACGGTGAAGGCCGTTTGATAGGGGGCCTGGTTATCCTGGACCATCAGTTTCAGGCCGATATGCTCGACCCGTTCGCGGGTTATGGCGAGGCAAACCAGCCCGCGCCCGTGCTTGGCCATGAAATTAACCGCCTCGGGCGTCGCCATCTGACCGGCAATCACGAGATCGCCCTCGTTTTCGCGGCCCTCGTCATCGACCAGGATCACCATGCGACCGTTGCGGATATCTTCGATGACATCCTCGATCGGAGACAGGAACCCTTCGTCCTGGTTCGACATCGCCCCGGCGATATCGCTTTTGCTAACTGTTTTAAATTCGTCCGGCACGCCTATTCTTTCTCCAGCAGACGCGCAACATACCGCGCGATTGTATCGACTTCCAGATTAACCCGGTCGCCCGCCTTTAACACCCCAAACGTTGTGTGTTCCTGGGTGTGGCTAATAATATTGACGCCGAATTTATGGCCTTCAACGGAATTTACAGTCAAAGACACGCCGTCAAGCGCAACCGAACCTTTATACGCGATATAGGACGCGAAATCAGCCGGCGCGTCAAATTCGAACCGGACGCTATCCCCTTCCAGTTCCGCGCTTACGATAAGGGCCACGCCATCCACATGGCCGGAAACGATATGACCGCCGAGTTCGTCGCCGACCCGCATGGCCCGTTCCAGATTGACCCGTGCGCCGACCCGCCAGCCGCCCAATGTGGTGCGGGCAAGGGTTTCGGCCGAAACCTCGACGGCAAACCACCCGGGTCCCTTATCGACCACGGTCAGGCAGGGGCCGGAACAGGCAATCGAGGCGCCGATGTCAATTCCCGATGTCTCATAGGCCGTATCGATCTCTATACGCGTATCGCCGCGCTGTTCGATCGATCGCACCCGTCCAAGATCCGAGACAATTCCGGTAAACATAAAATTCCTTACGCCCCGCCATTTGACGGAATTTTCTCGTCATCTTTGGCCCGGGCGTAGATTTCCATCAAATCATCGCCCGTCGCGCGGGTCGAGAGTCTTATAAACTCCGGCGCGTGGTCAAGCATATCAACGCCAAAACCCGCCGCCACCGGTAATCCGTCACCGCCTATGATGCGCGGCGCGCGGAACCAGACTATGCGGTCAACCAGTCCCTGGCGCAACAGCGAGGCCGCAACGCGCCCGCCACCCTCAACCAGCAGCCGGGTGATACCCCGCCCGGCGAGAACCCGCAACCCCTCCCGAAGGTCGACCGTATCCCCCGCCCCGTCTTCCGCAATCCGTTCAGCAGCAATTTCCATCACCTCCACCCCGGCGCCTTCATATTCCCTGCGCCGGATTGCCGAGCGGCCGGGCGGGGCCAGCACCCAGCTGGGCGTCACCGATGCGCCGGCGATCAGATCGTGTGTCAGGGGCAACGACGCAGCGCCGTCGATGACAACCCGCACCGGAGACCGGTTGCCAAGCCCGGGAAGTCGACAGCTCAGCGAGGGATTATCGGCCACGGCGGTGCCCGCGCCCACCAGAATAGCGTCATGATTGGCCCGTAGCCCGTGGGCAAAGGCGCGGGAAATTTCACCCGTAATCCATTGGCTATGCCCCGATCCCGTGGCAATCCGGCCATCCAGCGTGGTTGCGATTTTAAGAGTCACCAATGGGCGGGAACGGGTGATCCGCATCACGAAACCGGCCGCAACTTCGGCGGCCTCGGCCTCGCAGACACCCTCAACGACCTCAATCCCCGCGGCCCGCAGGCGGTCGATGCCGCCGCCGTCGACCCTGGGATCCGGATCACCGAGCCCCACGACGACCCGCGAGACGCCTGCATTGATCAGTGCATCGGCGCAGGGCGGTGTCTGGCCATGATGGGCACAGGGTTCCAGGCTGACATAGGCGGTCGCGCCGGTCGCATTTTCCAAATGATCACGCGCGCGGGCAATCGCTTCCGTTTCCGCATGGGGACGCCCACCCGGCTGGGTCCAGCCGCGGCCAAGCACAATGTCATCCCGCACCAGGACACAGCCCACGGACGGGTTCGGCCAGGTCAAGCCCAGGCCGCGCCGCGCCAGCGCGATCGCCATCCGCATGAAGCGGATATCGGCGTCAATCGTCGTCGACACTCAAGGCGCCCACGAAGTCTTCGAAATCGCGTGCTTCACGAAAATTCTTATATACCGACGCGAACCGCACATAGGCCACCGGATCGAGATTGGCGAGGGCCTCCATCACCATCTGGCCGACCGTTTCGGATTTGATTTCGCTTTCGCCGGAACTTTCCAATCGCCGGACGATGCCATTGATCACCGTTTCGATACGCTCGTCTTCGATCGGCCGCTTGCGCAGGGAGATTTTGATGGAACGCGACAGCTTGTCCCGGTCCAGCGGTTCGCGGCGGCCATTCTGCTTGACCACGGTGAGTTCGCGCAGCTGGATCCGTTCGAATGTGGTGAACCTGGCGCCGCAGTTATTACACGCCCGGCGCCTCCGGATGGCCGAGTTTTCCTCGGTCGGCCTCGAATCCTTTACCTGCGTGTCATCGGACGCGCAAAACGGACATTTCATGCTACTTCCCGTCTTTCTGTAGGAAAATCATCATCAAGCGCTACTGATTGGGGTAGATCGGAAAGCGCGCGCAGAGATCACCGACCTTCACACGAACCGCCGCCTCGACCGCCCCGTTGTCATTGCTGGACGACGCTAGCCCATCCAGCACCTCACAAATCATTTCGCCGACCTGGCGGAACTCCGCAATGCCGAAGCCACGGGTCGTCGCCGCGGGAGACCCCAGCCTTACCCCCGAGGTCACGGTGGGCTTCTCCGGATCAAAGGGAACGCCGTTTTTGTTACAGGTCATGCCGGCCCGTTCCAGGCTGGCTTCCGCGATATCGCCGGTCAGGCGTTTGGGCCGCAGATCGACCAGCATCAGATGGGTATCGGTGCCGCCGGACACGATATCGAAGCCGCCGTCGGACAGCACCTCCGCCAGTACGCGCGCGTTATCGACCACGGCCTTGGCGTAGCCCGGAAACTCCGGCCTGAGGGCCTCTCCGAATGCCACGGCCTTGGCGGCGATGACATGCATCAGCGGCCCCCCCTGGGTCGCGGGAAAGATCGCCGAATTAATTTTCTTGGCAAGATCCCCGTCATTGGTCAGGATCATGCCGCCCCGGGGTCCGCGCAGGGTTTTGTGGGTCGTGGTCGTCGCCACATGGGCATGGGGAAAGGGGCTGGGGTGTACGCCGCCCGCCACCAAGCCCGCGAAATGGGCCATATCCACAACGAAAAACGCCCCGACTTCATCGGCGATTTTACGGAACCGGGCAAAATCGATGATCCGCGGATAGGCGGACCCTCCGGCGATGATCACCTGGGGCTTGTGTTCCCGGGCGAGGCGTTCGACCTCATCGAAATCGATCTGGCAATCACCGCGCCGAACGCCATATTGCACGGCGTTGAACCATTTACCCGACATGCTGGGCGCCGATCCATGGGTCAAATGACCGCCGGCCGCCAGCGACATTCCGAGAAGCGTATCGCCGGGCTTCATCAGCGCGAAATAAACCGCCGCATTGGCCTGGCTGCCCGAATGGGGCTGAACATTGGCAAAGCCGCACCCGAAAAGCCGTTTGGCGCGGTCACGGGCAAGATCTTCCGAAACATCGACGAATTCACACCCACCATAGTAACGGCGGCCCGGATAACCTTCGGCGTATTTATTGGTCAGCACGGAGCCCGCCGCTTCCAGCACTGCCCGGGATACAATATTTTCCGACGCGATCAGTTCTATCTGATCCTGCTGGCGTTGCAATTCGCCGGAAATCGAGCGGCCCACTTCCGGGTCGGTCTCGGCGAGTGCGTTTTCAAAAAAACCTTTATGAAAAGGGACCATTGCGGCGCCTTTTGATGCTGACATTACTCACTCGTCCTTTATTTTCAAAACGTTAAGCTATTTTATCAAGACGTCGCTGATGCCTGCCGTCTTCAAATGCTGTATCGAGAAAGGCGTCCAGGCAGGCCTTGGCGATTTCGTCGTCAATCAATCTTCCGCCCATCACCAGAATATTCGCATCATTATGCTGACGCGACAGCCGGGCCGTTTCGACGTCATGGACAAGCGCGGCGCGGATTCCCGAAAATCGGTTTGCAGCAATCGACATTCCGATACCACTGCCGCAAAGCAGGATTCCCCGCGCGGCGCGACCGTCCAAAATCGCCTCCACGACCTTGGCGGCATAGTCGGGATAATCGACGGAAGCATCGTCCTGGGTTCCCAAATCGAGCACATCCATACCCTTTGCGCGCAGGATTCCGCTCAGCACGCGCTTTAATTCGAGCCCGCCATGGTCGGCGGCGATTGCAATTGTTTCTGAAGACATCGAGCGTCCGGTTAGAAGGTCGGCGAACGGTCGGGAAGATACCATATGTCGGGGACACATTCCAAGCGGGCACTATTTGTCCGGCATCGGCTTGAAATAATTTGGTCACGCCGAAGGCTGACGCCGACCCAGCCAAAACGAGCATTAGCCGTTTTATCCGCAAGCAACAATTTGCGGTGTCTGGACAGATGATTTAGTCAGACCTTAAATCAAGTCAAAAGCTATATTCTACATACCGCTTAGACAATGCAATTACTCCGTAAATATTAACCATAAAGTCAAATCCCGTTGACAGAACTGGGACCTCATGCAATTACCCTGCCGCATATATGATTTATGCAAGGCAAGAGTAACGATGTCCGTAGAAAACACCAAAACAATCGATCACAATGAAGTTTTGCGCATGGCCGTCGATATTGTTTCGGCCTATGTGGGAAACAATGTCGTGGCTCCCGACCAGGTGCCGAACGTTATCAGCAGCGTCTTCGGTTCCCTCTCTTCACTTGACGGCGGTGAAAGCAATAGCTACGCGGAACCGCTTAAACCCGCGATCAGCGTCAAGCGTTCGATCAATCCCGATTACATCGTGTGTCTGGAAGACGGTAAAAAGCTGAAGATGCTCAAACGGCATCTCAGGGCCGCCTACAACATGACGCCGGACGAATACCGCAAAAAATGGAACCTGCCGGCGGATTATCCTATGGTCGCGCCGAACTACGCGTCCCAGAGGTCTGAATTTGCGAAGAAAATCGGCCTTGGCCGAAAAAAAGGCCAAAAGGTCAAGCGCAGGGTCATCTGAAACGCCTCTCCAGACAGCATACAGTCATTTTAAAAACGGGTCGGCCCACTTCGGGGCCGGCCCGTTTTATTTAGAGCCCTTTCAATCGCGGAAATAGTCGTACTTGCCGCTTTTCCATTCATAGAACACGTAACCCGGCGCGGTGACATCGCCCTTGGCGTCAAACCCGATATCGCCGATCACGGTTTTGAATTTGGATGATTTCAGCACCTTGATCAATTTTCCCGTGTCGGTCGACTTGATTTTCTGAACCGCCTCGACCCAGGCCTGGATGGCGCCATAGGTATAGAGCGTATATCCCTCAGGCTCGTACTTGGTGGCGCGGAAACGCTTGACCAGCGGCGCGGCGATGGGGTTCTTGCGCGGATCGGGGCTGAAGGTCATCAATGTGCCCTCCCCGGCCGATCCGGTGATCGCCCAATATTCACTGGTCACCAGCGCATCGCCGGACACCAGCACCGTTTTCATGCCCTGCCCCCGCATCTGGCGCACGATCAACCCGGCTTCCGTGTGATAACCACCGACATACAGGACATCGACAGAATTCTGCTTGAGCTTGCTGACCAGCGCCGAATAATCCTTTTCCCCCGCGGTATAGGCCTCATAGAGGACCTCCTTGACGCCGCGCTTGTGCAGGGTCAGACGCGTTTCATCTGCCAGCCCCTTGCCGTAGGCGGTTTTGTCGTGGATCACCGCGATATTCTTTCCCGCCATCTTGTCGGCCAGGAAATTGCCGGCAACCGATCCCTGCTGATCGTCCCGGCCGCAGACCCGGAATACATTGGCCAGATTGCGTTCCGTGAGTTTCGGATTGGTCGAGGCGGGAGAGATTTGCAGAATGCCCTCGTCGGCATAGACATCCGACGCCGGAATGGACGAGCCGGAACAGAAATGACCGGCGACAAATCGCACGCCCTTGCTGGCGAACCCGTTGGCGATGGCGACCGCCTGCTTGGGGTCACAGGCATCGTCGCCGATTTCAAGCTTGAGCTTTTGCCCCAGCACCCCGCCGGCGGCATTGATATCCTTGACCGCCATGATCGCGCCGCGCCGCATCTGTTCGCCGAACGAGGCATATTGCCCCGTCATGGGCCCGGCCACGGCAATGGCGATATCGGCCCGAACACTTGTTGCGGTCATCTGGTTCAGCATCCCCAGTGAAACCAGCCCGAATAACAAACCTCTCAGAACATGCATTTCTCAACTTCCCATATCCGCTTCAAATATCATCGGAGACTAACAAGCTTTCACGCTACGGCAAAACCATCAACGCGGCTTTTCGCACCAGGTCAGTAATCCGGTGCGGTCATAAAGCCATGGATATTGCGCGACCATTTTACGCGCGCGCGTAAAACGATGGGCCAATGCGCCCATCGCCAGGATCACCGCGCTGTCAATCACAAACCCC
The DNA here is from genome assembly GCA_937916005.1 of uncultured Rhodospirillaceae bacterium. Lineage (GTDB taxonomy): Bacteria > Pseudomonadota > Alphaproteobacteria > MPNO01 > MPNO01 > CALGIA01. Next base: position 3,651 of record CALGIA010000375.1, on the reverse strand, counting down.
AGAGGTGACAGCAAATCCCTCTGGAACAGGCTCCATGTAAAGAAACGGTCGGCCAGCCCAAGCAACAATCCATATGGCAGCATGAGCCATGCCGATTTCCAGCCCCGGGCCAGCGCCTGGCCCGTCATCCATCCGGCACCCCCCATCAAAACGACGGTGAGGCCAATAAATACCGGGATGGGCACGCCGGTCATGACGCAGGTTCCCGGAATTCTTTTGCGCCGCCTTCAAGATAGGCTGCCTGAATATCCGGATTTTTCAAAAGCGCGTCACCGGTCCCGCTCATGGTGATTTCACCATTGACCATGACATAGCCGCGGTCGGCAAGGCGGAGCGCGTGATGGGCATTCTGCTCGACCAGGAAAACCGTCATTCCCTCGTCCCGGTTCAATTCGCCCACGATTTCGAATATCTGCCGTACAATAAGCGGCGCAAGCCCCAGCGACGGCTCATCCAGCAACAGGAGTTTGGGGCGGCTCATCAGTGCACGGGCAATGGCGAGCATTTGCTGTTCACCGCCCGACAGGGTGCCGCCCCGTTGTCCGGACCGTTCGGCGAGAATGGGAAACAGCCCCATCACCCGGCCCAGGTCCCCATCAAAAGTTGCCGGATCCGTGGTGATCGCGCCCATTTTGAGATTTTCCAACACCGTCATTCTGGGAAATATCCGACGGCCTTCGGGCGAATGGGCAATTCCCAGATTGACGATGTGATGGGTCGACATCCCGGTGATGTCACGGCCCTCGAACAATATTTGCCCCGCTTGCGGTTTGGGATTGCCGCAGATGGTCATCAACAGGGTCGATTTGCCCGCCCCGTTTGCGCCGATCAGGGCGACGATCTCGCCGGCGCTGACCCTCAGGCTCACCCCGCGCAGGGCCTCGATGTGGCCGTAGAAACTGTGCACACCGGAAATCTCAAGCATCTTCTTCCTCACCCAGATATGCGCGGATCACCGCCGGGTCATTGCGAACTTGCGCTGCTTTGCCCTCGGCGATCTTGCGTCCGTAATCCAGCACGACCACATGATCGGAAATCTCCATCACCACGCTCATATCGTGTTCGATCAGCAATTGGCCGATCCTGTGTTCATCGCGGATGAACAGCAACAATTCATTCAGTTCCGCGCTTTCCCGGGGGTTGAGGCCCGCGGCGGGCTCATCAAGGCAGAGCAGCGTCGGTTGCGTACACATGCAGCGCGCGATTTCCATGCGACGCTGCCCGCCATAAGACAGGCTGCCCGCCTCCTCATCGGCATGTTCAATCAGCCCGGTCCGTTCAAGCCAATAGGATGCAAGGTCGCGCGCCTCCGCCTCCGCCGCGCGATAACCGCCAATTCCGACCAGCCCCAGAAAACTGTATCCGGACGCCCGCATCAGCCGGTTATGCTGCGCGACCATGAGGTTTTCCAGCACCGACATTTTCGGAAACACCCGGATGTTCTGGAACGTGCGCGCGACGCCCGCCGTTCGGGCAATGCGGAAATCCTCCAGCCGTTCGAGCAGCAGCACCTCATCGCCGCGCCGCAGGGCGAGCCGTCCGACGGTCGGCGCGTAAAAACCCGTCAGGCAGTTGAAAACCGTTGTCTTGCCGGCGCCGTTGGGTCCGATGATCGATGTAATCCGGCCGTCCCGCGCCGCAAAGGACAGATCGTCGATGGCAACCAACCCGCCAAACCGCATGGTCAGATGCTCGACCGTCAGCAATGTTTGATCAGGAGCGTTCATGGCGCGCGCCCAAGCAAAATAGTCGGTTCGCGATGGGACAAAAGACCGCGCGGCCGCCAGATCATGATCAGCACCATCCCCGCGCCGAAGGCCAGCATGCGGAATTCCTGCAATTCACGAAACCATTCCGGCAGACCGATCAGGACGATGGCGGCGATGACCACCCCGACCTGGCTGCCCATGCCGCCGAGGACAACGACGGCGAGGATGATCGCAGATTCGATGAAGGTGAAACTCTCCGGGCTGATAAAGCCCTGCCGGGTGGCGAAGAAGGATCCGGCGAAACCGCCGAACATGGCGCCGATGGCAAATGCTGAAAGCTTTGTGTTTGTGGGATTGATGCCCAGCGACCGGCAGGCGATCTCATCCTCGCGCAGAGCTTCCCAGGCCCGGCCAATGGGAAGTTTTCTGATCCGCAGGGTAAATGCGTTGGTGATCAGCGCCAGTACCAGAATCAGATAATACAGGAAAATCACCCGGTGAATGGATGCGTAATCCAGACCAAAGAACTGGTGGAACGATTCAACTCCTTCCGGCGGGCGGCGCTTGAACGGCAGGCCGAAAAAGGATGGGCGCGGCACGCCCGATATACCGTCGGGACCATTGGTCAGGCGGGTCCAGTTGAGCAAAATCACGCGGACCATTTCGCCGAATCCAAGGGTCACGATGGCGAGATAGTCGCCGCGCAGACGCAGAACCGGAAACCCCAGCAAAATTCCGAAACCGGCCGCGAAGGCACCCGCCAGCGGGAGACAGATCCAGAAATTGAAATCGAAATACTGGGCCAGCAAGGCGTATGAATATGCGCCGACGGCATAAAAGGCCACGTATCCCAGATCCAGCAAACCGGCGAGCCCGACCACGATGTTGAGGCCCCAGCCAAGCATGACATAGGTCATCACCAGGATGCCGATATCGATCACCTGCCGGTCGGCGAAGGGCAGGAACGGCAGCGCAACGGCAAAAGCGATCAGCGCCGGACCCAAATAAGCGCCCATCCCGCGCAGCGCCGTGCCGGAAGATTGAATGCGGGCCTGAATTTTTCGCATCCCGCTTTTGCCGCGCAACATGACCAGGCCCGCCCGCGCCGCTAAAAGGCCCCCTCCGGCGACACAGACCACGGAGAGAAACACGCCCGGCATCGGCGCGAACACACCAATCAGCACGGCGACACCGCCGCAGGCCAGCACCGGCCATGCGCTTCCAGAATTGACCAGCACAATTCCAAGACGGCCACAGAAGATCAGCGCGACGGCGGTCGCCAGTTCCCAGACGCGCCCTTCCAGCACCATCCCGCTGGATCGCGACACCACGTGGAACCCGACCAGGGGAAGTCCCAGCAACGCGGCCACAACCGCCGTCAGCGCCGCATCCCTGAAGGCCGCCGGCAATGGATTTACGCCGGTGGCAAGGGTATCCGTCATGCCGGCGTCCGCCACGTCAGACCTTTTCGACTTCAGGCCGGCCGAGCAGCCCGGTGGGTCTGAAAATGAGCACGACCACCAGAACGGCGAACACCGCCACGTCTTTGTATTCGATGGTGAAATAGGCCGACCAGAAGGCTTCTATCAGCCCGATCAACAGCCCCCCCAGCATGGCGCCGGGGATCGAACCGATGCCACCCAGAACGGCCGCGGTGAACGCCTTGATACCGGCCAGAAAACCGATATAGAAATCGATCACACCATAATAGAACGTCACCAAAACACCCGCCACGGCCGCCAGCATTGCGCCCAGCACGAAGGTCAGCGAGATCGTGCGGTCCACATTGACTCCGACAAGCGCCGCCATGGTCTGGTCCTGTTCGCAGGCGCGCTGCGCCCGGCCCAGTGAGGTGCGCGCGATCATCAGCGAAAACCCCGCCATCAATAACAGGGTGACGACCATGATGATGATCTGCATATAGCTCAACACCACCGAAAAG
>CALGIA010000374.1 GCA_937916005.1 uncultured Rhodospirillaceae bacterium | reverse complement strand
CCCCCCAATAAACCCACTGGGAATACGCCGCCCAATGGGGACAATGCGACGGTCATCATCAAGAAATACGCAAACCGGCGGCTCTACAACACATACAGCAGCAGCTACGTAACGCTGGAACACCTCTCCCAAATGGTCAAGGATGGCGTGGAATTTACCGTTCAAGACGCCAAAACCGGCGAGGATATCACCCGGTCGGTGCTGACGCAGATCATCGTGGAAGAAGAAGGCAAGGGGCAGAACCTGCTTCCCATCAGCTTTTTGCGGCAGTTGATCGCGCTCTATGGCGACAATCTGCAGGGGATCGTGCCGCAATATCTCGACGCCATGATGCAATCCTTCTCCGACAATCAGGACCAGATCCGCAACTACCTCAATGGCACGCTGGGCGGGTTCAACCCGTTCCAGCAGATGGAAGAATTCAGCCGCGGCAATTTGAAGGTTTTCGAGCAGGCGATGAATATGTTCGCGCCGCCAACCCCAGGGCGCCCCGCCGGTCAGACCGAAGCCCCCCCGTCCGCCGCTGCGCCGCCCGACGAACCTCAATCCGATGCGCCGGTCACGGAAAGCTCGGCCTTTGATGATTTGCAATCACAGCTTCAGACCATGCAGCGACAGCTTGACGCCCTGGCTCGAAAAGATGGGGCCCGAAAAGATGGGACTCGTAAAGAAGGCAAGTAAGTCCGGGGATCGCTGATCAGGAGGTAGCGGCGCGGGCGCTGGGAATCAGGGCGATTTGAACGGGCCGGGCCTTTGGCGCCGGCCAAACGACCTCAAGCTCGGGCCGGCCAAAGGCATAACCCTGCAGGAAATTAACGCCTTCATTCTTCAGGATCCGGGCGTCTTCATCGGTTTCAACGCCTTCCGCCACGGTTTCGAGGTTGAAGTTACGGGCGAGGTCGATCAGCGTGCGAACGAAAACCAGATTGTCCGGATTCTTGGCGATATTGTGGACGAATGAGCCATCTATCTTAACCATATTTACCGCAAGCTGCTTGAGGTGGCGGAACGATGTATAGCCGGCGCCGAAATCATCAAGCGCGACCTTGCAGCCAAGATCGCGCAGCGTGGCCACAAACCGCGCGCAGGCCTCCACATCCTCAAGCCCGGCGGTCTCGGTAATCTCAATCATCAGCCGGCTGGCGACATCCTGATTGTCGCGCAACATGGACACCGCGCCCCGCATCCATGACCTGTCGGTGGTGGTCAATCCCGATACATTCAGCGCCATCTTTGCCGTCGGGTTTTCCGCAAGCTTCTTGATCCCCGCTTCCAGAACCATGCGGTCAATGGGGCGGATCATGCCGAGGTCTTCGACCGCGGGCATAAAGCGCGCGGCGGTCGTGACCGTTCCGTCGGGTTCGATCATGCGCAACAGGCATTCGTAATGGACGATCTCATGACTATTGGCGTCAACCACCGGCTGGTAGGCGAAGCGCAGACGGTCTTCACGAATGGCGCGCTGGACCCGTTCGGCGACAACCATGGAGTCGCGATTATCTTTTTGCTGCTGTTCTGTGCAGTCATATATTGCGTAGCAATCACGGCCGTGCTGTTTGGCGTCGCGTAAGGCGATATCTGCCTTGGTCATGGCATCGGCCGCGGTTCGGACTTTCATCGGGAAATTCACCGCGCCAATGGAAACCGTCACATGAATGGGGCCGGACGAGGTTTCCACGATGGTATTGCGGGCGGTTTCGAGGATTTTCTCCGCCGTGACCCTCAGTTCCGATTCCGGGCAGTTGACGAGGACGGCGCCGAATTTGTCGCCGCCAATTCGGCCAACGACATCGCTGGCGCGCAAACAGCGGTCCAACCTGTCGCCAATTGCCAGAATGACTGAATCAGCCACTTCATGACCAAAAGCCTGGTTGACCATGGTCATCTTGTCGATGCCGATGGCAAGGAGCGCGCCTTCGACATTGTAACGCTGGCTGTATTGCAGGGCGTGATCGATGGATTCGCGAAGCCGGTTTCGATTGTACTGTCCCGTCAGGGCGTCGTAATTGGCGAGGAAATCCAGGCGCCCTGCATTTTTCTTGCGGTCGGTCAACGGGCGCAGAACACCGCGCAGCCTTATGGTTCTGCCGGTCAACGAAACTTCGGCCGCGCCCTGGTCCTGGAACCATTTGTGTTCGCCGCCGGCGCAGCGCACGCGGTATTCAAGCTCATAGCTTTCCGAGCCGCGATATATCAATGACAGGGTTTGCTGGCGAAAGGCCATGTCTTCGGAACAGATGAGGGACTTGAACCGTTCGCCCGTGGCGATGCGGTCATGGGACGAGATGCCGAAGGTTTTGAGCGCGCCGTCAAACCAAGTGATGGCGTCGCTCGCCATATCCCATTCGTAGGCCACGCTTCCGGATGCAGCAAGAATGCCGCTCAGCCGTTCAAATTGGGAAGATGTGTCCGTCATCCACGTGCGTCCTGCATTACGGGTGACCCTCTATCTGAAGGCCTGTCCGGGACCGCCATGTGCCACCGGGTTCGAAACAGTGAGAATAGATTCATTGCCTTTACAAAACATTAAATCCTACGATTTTCATAAACTACAAAAACAACTCCAAATACAAGC
>CALGIA010000373.1 GCA_937916005.1 uncultured Rhodospirillaceae bacterium | reverse complement strand
CAACAGCGCCCAACTATTCAAGAATGTGCTCGACGACCAGTCCCGCGCCGTCACCCAGGGGCGTGTGGTGGTGAAGGCGGATGCGCAAAAAATCAACGCGGACCAGTCCAACCGCAATCTGCTGCTGTCGCCCGGCGCGCGCGCCGACAGCAAACCCGAACTGCGGATTTTTGCCGACGACGTAAAATGCAGCCACGGCGCCACCTTCGGCGATCTGGACCGTGAAGCCATGTTCTATCTGCGAAGCCGCGGCATTTCCGAACCGGACGCCCGCAAATTGCTGATACAGGCCTTCGCCACCGAGCTGCTGGATCAGATATCGTCCCCGGCCCTGCGCGCCTTCCTCGACGGCGCCCTTGAAAGCCGGCTGGGCCAATCGGATACCGGGGCCGAACTTATCGAGGTCGCTTCATGACATATGACGTGGCCAAAATTCGGCGGGACTTCCCGATCCTCGGTGAGGAAGTCTACGGCAATCCGCTGGTCTATCTCGACAACGGGGCCAGCGCCCAAAAGCCGAGCGCCGTGATCGATGCGATCCGCCACACCTATGAACATGAATATGCCAATGTTCATCGCGGCGTCCATTTCATGAGCCAGCGCGCGACCGACGCCATGGAAGGCGCCCGTGAAACCGTGCGCGCCTTTATGAACGCCGCCGACACGAAGGAAATCATCTTTGTCCGGGGCGCGACCGAGGGCATCAATCTGGTCGCCTCCAGCTGGGCTGAAATGGAGCTGAAGGCCGGGGATGAAATCATCCTGACCGAGATGGAGCATCATTCCAACATCGTGCCGTGGCAATTCGTCCGCGACCGCACCGGGGCCGTCATCAAGGTCGCGCCGATCAACGACGCCGGCGAACTGATGATGGAAGAATTTGAAAAACTGCTGAGCCCGCGCACCAGACTGGTCGCCATCACCCATGTCTCCAATGCGCTGGGCACCGTGGTTCCGGTCGCGGACATCGTCCGCATGGCCCACGACCACGGCGCGAAGGTGTTGCTGGACGGCTGCCAGGCGGTCCCCCATATCGCCGTCGACGTCCAGGCGCTGGATGCTGATTTTTACGTCTTTTCCGGCCACAAGCTCTATGGGCCGAGCGGGATCGGCGTGCTGTACGGCAAGGCCGATCTGCTCAACGCCATGCGGCCCTATCAGGGCGGCGGCGAGATGATCAACGTGGTGACCTTCGAAGAAACCACCTATGCGGAATTGCCCTACAAGTTCGAAGCGGGAACGCCCCATATCGCGGGCGCCATCGCCCTTGGCGCGGCGGTGAATTACGTGACCGGCATCGGGCTGGACCGCATCGCGGCCCATGAAAACGATCTTCTGGCCTATGCGACGGAACGATTGCGCGAAGTCAACAGCGTTCGGCTGATCGGCACCGCGGCTGAAAAGGCGGCGATTTTGTCATTCAATCTTGGCGATATTCACCCCCATGACGTGGGAACCATTCTCGACCGCGAAGGCATCGCGGTCCGGACCGGCCATCACTGCGCCCAACCGGTGATGGACCGGTATGATATCGCCGCCACGGTGCGTGCATCGTTCGGGCTCTATAATACGCGGGCTGAAGTCGACGCGCTGGCCGCGTCGCTCCGGAAAGTACAGGAGATTTTCGGCGCATGAGTGACCTTCGCGACCTCTACCAGGATGTGATCCTGGATCACAGCAAGAACCCCCGTAATGAGGGCCGGCCGGAAAACCCCGGCCATGAAGCCAAGGGCAACAATCCGCTCTGTGGCGACAAGGTGACCGTCTATGTCGCGATCAATGACGGAGTTATAGAAGATATCCGTTTCGAAGCGCGGGGCTGCGCGATTTCGGTCGCCTCCGCGTCCATGATGTCCGAATTGGCCAAAGGCAAGAGCGCCGAAGACGTAAAGGCGATGTTCAATGATTTCCATGAGGCGGTAACGTCGAAAGAACCCATCGCACCGGAAAAAATCGAAAAACTGGATAAGCTCGCGGCGCTGATCGGCGTGCGCGAATTTCCCATGCGGGTGAAATGCGCCACCCTGCCCTGGCACACCATGGCGGCGGCTATTGACGATTCCACCCAGCAAGTGACGACGGAATAGCCGGCGATGTACGGAATTTGGAGGCAAGATAGTCATGGATGAAACAACCAACCCTCAGCGGCCGCAATATGCGCCCCCAATGGCGGAACCCTCGGTGGAACACGCAGCGGAGCACACGGCGGAGCCTGTGGACAATGCCGCCGACTCCCCCACGCCAACCGGGATACAGAGCGCGGGCGGAACCTTGAAGGACAAGGCCATCGAAGCGATCTGTCAGGTCTTCGACCCGGAAATTCCCGTTAACATTTATGAGCTAGGTTTGATTTACAGTGTCGAGACGACACCTGAAAACGACGTGCAGGTGGTCATGACCCTGACATCTCCCATGTGCCCGGTGGCGGAATCACTGCCGATCGACGTGGAAATGAATGTCCGGGCCGTTGAAGGGGTCCGGGACGTCAATGTGGAACTCACCTGGGATCCGCCCTGGGATCCGGGATTGATGAGTGAAGCGGCGAAACTCGAACTTGGTTTCATGTAGTAGCCGAAGCCATTCGGACGACCTATATGGTTCAGTAGAAGCCCCATACTTTGAATGACGGGTGATTGCGTATGACGACCACAAAACAGGCGATGACATTGACGGATGCGGCGGCGGCCCATCTGAAAAATCTGATGAGCACGCGCGAGGAGCCTTCTGTCGGGCTGCGCGTGGGCGTCCGCAGCGGCGGTTGCTCGGGCATGGCCTACACCATGGAATTCGCCACCGAACCCGGCCCATACGACGAAATCGTTGAAGACAAGGGCGTGACGGTCCTGATCGACCCCAAGGCGATCATGTATCTGATCGGGACGGAAATGGATTTCGTGTCTGAAAAGCTGCAGTCGGGGTTTGTCTTCAACAACCCCAACGAAAAGGGCCGTTGCGGCTGCGGTGAATCGTTCCGCACCTGAAATCCGGTTTCCCAAACCACATATTGCGGCGGCCTTTGGCCGCCGTTTTTGTTATGATCGGATCGGTTCCATTATTCGCTTTGAGAGGTTTCCATGCCAAAGGTTTTTTCCCTCGATGGGGTTGTGCCGGTCGTTGATCCAACGGCATTCGTTCATCCCGGCGCGGTGTTGATCGGGGATGTGATCATCGGTCCGGATTGCTATGTGGGTCCCGGCGCATCCATACGCGCCGATGTCGGGCAGATCGTCATGGCAAGGGGAAGCAATTTTCAAGACAATTGCTCAGCCCATTGTTTCGCCGGCGGGCGCACCGAAATTCAGGAATACGCCAGTATCGGCCATGGCGCGGTATTGCATGGCTGCACCGTGGGCGCCCGCGCGATCATCGGCATGAATGCGGTGGTCATGGATGGCGCGGTGATCGGCGATGACTGCATCGTGGCGGCGCTGGCTTTCGTGCGCGCCAATTTCCAGGCCCCGGCCCGCACCATCGTCGCGGGCCTGCCCGCAAAAGTGCTGCGTGATATCACCGAGGCCGAGATTGAATGGAAGAAATCCGCCTATACGGATTACCTCAA
>CALGIA010000372.1 GCA_937916005.1 uncultured Rhodospirillaceae bacterium | reverse complement strand
CCAGGTCGTGCCCAGTTCCTCGCGTATCGCCTCGGCGGCCAGCAGGGCATAATCCTCGGTCGCCCCGCGCTGGGCCGCTTCCTTGCGCGACAGCCCAAGCAGAGCGCGGCGCGCCCTGCGGGTATAGACCACGCCGCCGCCCATGAAATAGGCCGAAGCGCCGGGAATCGACAGCAGCGATGCGGAGATCAACCCACCGGCGGCGGATTCGGAAACCGCCACGGTCTGTCCTCGTTCCTTGAGCAACGCACCGACCAGGCCGCCCATGTCGGTCAGGCTCTTCGTTTCGGTCTCATCCAAGTTCGTGTCCCTTCAACGAAGCTTCAAACGCCGTCTTGACAGGATCAGCAGCCGCAGCCGCCTTCGAGATGGAACAGTTTCGCGGCCGTATCCCCCAGAATCGCATTGGTATCGATTTCGGTCAGCCCCGCATCATGCACGATCTTGCACGGTTCCATATCGCCGATCGGGAACGGATAGTCGGACCCCAGCATCAGCTTGTCGGCACCGGCCTTTTCAATCAGGAAGCGCAGCGCCGCCGGGTCGAACAGCACCGTATCGAAATAAAGCTTTCCGAACCCCTCGGCGGGATGGGCGTATTTGCCGGGATGGATGTCGGCGTTGCGCGACAGCCGCCCCATCATATAGGGAATCGCGCCGCCGCCATGGGACAGCACCACCTTCATGCCGGCATATTTGGTGAAATGCCCGGCATAGAGCATGCGGGCGATGGCCGTCGAGGTATCGACGCCGCGCCCGACCGCGTTGATCATGTCGTAATCCAGCAGCCTTGGGTCGCCGCAGCCGAACATGGGATGCACATAGACAGTCGCGCCCAGATCCGACGCGGTCCGCCAGAACGGATCGAGATCCGGGTCGTCCAGATTGCCTTCCGCGCCCTTGGGCTGGGTGCCGATCATGACGCCGTTGAAGCCGGCGTCCAGTGCTTCGCGCAGGACTTCGGCCGCCAGCGCGCCATTCTGCAGCGGCACGGTGGCCAGGGGCGCCAGTGCGCCTGTGGCGCGCGCGCCTTCCATCAGATGTTCGTTCATGAACCGGCTCCACGCCGCGCCTTCCTCGGCCGGGATTTCATATCCGAAGCTGTCGAGCCAACCGCCACAGACCTGGATGTCGATGCCGCAACTGCTCATCCAGTCGCGGCGTTTCTGCGGATCGCGCAGGCCCGGCGAAACCGGGCGCGTGAAGCTGCCGCCGGCAAAGGCGAGCTTGAAATCCTTGTCGGAATGCTGCAGTTCAACCGACGGGAACCGGTCCGGCCGCGCCGCCAGCGCATCCAGCAGGGGCTGGGGGATGAAATGGGCGTGGGTGTCGACAATCATGCGGCTGGCTCCGTTGTTTTGGCGTTCTTTGCATTATGTATGGCGGCTTCGATATCCTTCAACCGCATGGGCAGTTCGTCCATGCGCACGCCGAGCGGCGAAAGCGCGTCATTGACCGCGCTGGCAATGGCCGCCGGCGCACCGAGATACCCGCCTTCGCCCGAGCCTTTTTGGCCGAGCGAGGTAAGGGGCGACGGCGTGCAATGTTCCACGTCGCGGATTTCGGGAATTTCGTGGGAAGACGGCAGCAGGTAATCGACAAACGAGCCGGCCAATAGCTGGCCGTCTTCGTTATATTCGAATTTTTCATAGAGCGCCGCGCCGATGCCGTGGGCCGTGCCGCCGATGATCATGCCGCGCACGATGTCCGGGTTGATCACCGTGCCGCAATCATGGGCCAGGGCATATTCATGGATCGTGACCTTGCCCGTGCCCGGGTCGATTTCCACGAACGGAATATGGGCCTGAAAGGAATAGCAGGGATAGATCTGGACCCGGTCGTTTTCATCGGGCATGGCGCCGCCGCCGGGCACCTGCAGGACTTCCAACGCCTGCAGCCCCGGTTCCATCCCCTCCGGCATGAAATGGAACTGACGATGGGCAATAAAACAGATCCGTTCCCAGGTCAGTTTGCGTTCCGGATCGGACCGGACCCACACATCGCCGCCGCCATATTCCACATCGTCGATGGAGACATCCAGATTATGGGCCGCAATCTTGATGACCGACGCGCGCAGCTTGCGCGCCGCCCCCGATGCCGCGCCCCCCAGCATGATCGCCATGCGGCTGGCCACCGGGCTTCGGGTCGGCAGGGCTTCGATGGAATCCGAATGCACCACCCGGATGAATTCCGGGTCGCGCTCCAACTCCTCACCCGCCACGGTCGACACCAGGGTTTCGTGGCCCTGGCCCGAAGTGGTGGTGCCCATGACGGCGGTAATAGCGCCCTGGGCGTCGATCCTGATCTGGCAGGCTTCCATAAAGGTGGTGACGTTCAACTTGTCGTTCAGCAGCCGTTCGAAGATATTGTTGCCACCGCCGGGCTCAAGACAGGTGGCGATGCCGATACCGGCCAGCCCGCCCCTGGCGCGAATGGCGTCCCGCCGGGCGATCAAATCGTCATAGCCGGCAAGATCCATCGCCTTGTCGACGACCGCATGGTAGTCGCCGGAATCGTAGGCGTTGCCCGTGGGATTGGTCCACGGGAACTGGTGCGCCTCAATCAGATTGCGCCGACGGACTTCGAGCCGGTCCATGCCCAGATAGGCAGCGATATGTTCAATGCCCGTTTCGGTCATGAAATTTGTCGGCGATTGGCCGAAGCCACGCACCGGCACCTGGCCGGTCTTGTTGGACAGTACGGACATGGCTTCATAGGCGATTGAATTGACCCGGTAGGGGCCGCATAAAGCGGTAATCGGCTTGCCCAGTTGAAGCGGCGCGCGGCCCGGATAGGCCCCCACATCATCAATGGCGCGGAGCCGCATGGAGCGCAGCGTACCGTCATTGTCAAAAGCCAGATCCACGTCGAAGATCCGGTCCGGCCCATGGGCATCGCCGCCCGCCATATTGTCCAGCCGGTCTTCGATCACGCGCACCGGCGCGCCCAGCTTGCGGCACAGATAGCCGACCAGAACGGTATGCTTGATGCCGCGCTTGACGCCATAGCTGCCGCCCACATCCACATCATTATGGACCCGAACCGAACTGACCGGGATGCCAAGGGCACCGGCGATCTGTTCCGGATAGTTGGGCATCTGGATCGACGCCCAGACGTCGAGAATTTCGTGGGAGTCGTCCCAGCGCGCGGACACGCCGAAGGTTTCAATGGGTACGGTCGAACTCCGCCCCCAGCGCGCCCGGTAGGACAGATTGTGATCGGCGGCGGCGAAATCATCATCCACCGGGCCCCACACGAATTTCTTGTGGAGCAGCACGTTGGAGCCGTGTTCCGGATGCACCAGCGGCGCATCCGCATCCATCACATGTTCCGTATCGATTGCCGCGGGCAGAGGTTCGTAATCGACCATGACCAGTTCAGCGGCGTCTTCCGCCACATAGCGCGACTCGGCCACCACGGCGGCGACCCATTCGCCGGCATAGCGGGTCATGCCGACAGCCAACGGGAACCAGCGCACGTTCGGCACATCGAGCCCGTGAAACAGTTCGTTGATCCCGGCCGACAGTTCATCTCCGGTCAGCACATAGGATACGCCGGGCAGAGCCAGCGCGGCCGAGGCGTCGATGCCGCGAATATTGGCCCGCGGATGAGGGCTGGATACCAGCGCCACATGCAACATGCCGGGCAGCTTCACATCGGCGGCATACCGGCCCTTGCCGGTTATGAAGCGACGATCTTCCTTGGTGCGGCGTTTTTTCGAGACATAGTGATAATTATGGCCGTGATCGGCGGGACTGGTCATGTCAGCTTCCCTCCCCACCGGTTTCATTTTTCCGCCTGGCCGCCAGTTCGATGGCCTCGACGATCTGTTGATAGCCGGTGCAGCGGCACAGATTGCCCGAAATCGCGTCGCGGATTTCCTCCGTGTCGGGTGTCGGGTTTTCGTCCAGCAGCGCGTCAGCCGTCATCAACATGCCCGGCGTGCAATAGCCGCACTGCATGGCATGGGTTTCCCAGAAACTGTCCTGCAGGATGCTCAACGAACCGTCTTCATTGACCAGGCCTTCCACGGTCGAGATTTCGTGGCCATCGGCCTGAACGGCGAACATCAGACAGGCGCGCACCGGTTCGCCGTCGAGACGAATGGTGCAGGCGCCGCAAACGCCGTGTTCGCAGCCCACATGGGTGCCAGTCAGGTTCAGGACATCGCGCAGATAATCGACCAGCGTCATGCGCGGCGGCGCTTCGCCCGCATGGTTGCGGCCATTGATGGTGAATTTCAAATCGAGTTTTTTCATGCCGCATTCCCCCGGCCCTGGGCGCCAACACGGGCATTGTCCCGTGCGTCGCAGATGGCGCGCCCGGCCAGGATGCCGGCGACGCGCTTGCGGTACCCGGCGGTGCCATGCAGATCGTCATCCGGATCGATCATCGCGCCAATTCCGGCGGTGGTTTCGGAAACCAGCTTATCGTCCAGCCGTGAGCCCAAAAGCGCGGCCTCAATCTGCCCCAGCCTTGTGGGCGTCGGCGCAACCCCACCGACCGCCAACGCGATCCGGCGGCAGACACCGTCGCTGTCCAGGGCAATCTGGGCCGCGGCGGACGCCACGGCAAAATCACTTTTCCGGCTCGAAACCTCATGGAATCCGACGCCGATGGCATCGGACCAGATTGGGAACCGCACCTCGGCCAGGCACTCATCCTCCGCCAGGGTGGTCATCATCGCCGCCTCGAAAAACGCGGCCGCCGGGATAATCCGCTCCCCCCGATCAGCGGAGCGGGCCACCATCTGGGCGTCCAGGGTCATCGCCACCAGTGGGATTTCAGCCGAAGGATCGGCGCAGGCGAGGCTGCCCCCGACGGTGCCCCGATTACGGGTCTGCCAATGGCCGATAAACGGCAGGGCGTGTGCCAGCAGGGGCAGGTTATCGCGCACCACATCGGACCGTTCAGCGGCCCGTTGCCGGGTTCCCGCCCGGATCGTCACCGCTTCCGATGAGACCGAGATCCCCTTGAGATCATCTATATCATTGATATCAATCAACAATGTCGGCCGCGCAAGACGCATTGCCATCAACGGCACCAATGTCTGGCCACCGGCGATAATCTTGCGTTCGCTATCGTCTCCCGCGATTTTCAGGGCCTCACAGGCTTCGGCAAGAGACGCGGCGCGAAGGTAGTCGAACTCCGCTGCTTTCATTTTTCTTTCTGCTTTTGGCTGCTCATGGTCTGGTTCGCGGCACAGTCGCCCGGCGCGGGGTGGTGGTCAAGGCTGGATATTGACGGAGCGGAAG
>CALGIA010000371.1 GCA_937916005.1 uncultured Rhodospirillaceae bacterium | reverse complement strand
CAACATCCTGACCAATCTGGACAAGTGGAAATCCATGACCAATGATCAGCGCGACTGCCTGATGGAGCGTACGGTCTGGGTCGAAAAAATGTGGCCCACATGGCGCGCGGAACAAGACAAGAAGGAAATGGCCATGCAGACCAAGGCGGGTATCAAACCCGTCGCCTGGAGCCCGGAGCTGCCAAAGAAGGCGTGGGAACTTTATCACGCCGACATGCGCAAGGCGGCGCCCGCCTTCATCGACAAAATCATGCCCCTGTTGCGATAACGGGCCCGTTAATACCGGGAACGTCCTGAAAGACGTTCCCGGTATCCTGTTTTCCTCATGACAACGACCGGTTCACGACATCACGATGGGTGGTTCGACCATCTGATCAACTGGTTTGCGATCATCGCGGGCTTGTGCATGTGCGCGCTTACCATTCTGGTCTGTTTCGACGTGGCGGTCCGGAATTTTCATCTGTTCGCCATGCCGTGGAGCCTGGAAGTCGCGGAATACTCCCTGCTGCTGATCACCTTTCTGGGCGCGCCCTGGGTGCTGGAAACGGGTGGCCATATCTCAATCGATATCGTCGTCGACAGGCTGGATGCAGCCCCCCCGCAGACGAATGCGCACAATGTCATACGCCACGGGCGCACTGGTCTGCGCCCTGCTGGTGGTGGCGTCGACCATTACCCTGTGGAAATCCTATTCGGACCACACCCTGATTACCGAAACCCTGACCTTTCCCGAATGGTATCTATTCATGGTGCCGCCGCCGATATTCCTGATGCTGTTCGGAATATTCGTCCGCTGGCTCCGCTTCCCGCCTGAAGCCGCGCAGAGCCTTTCGTCCTCGGACGGGTTCTGACCATGGAATGGTACTACATCCTTGCGGCGCTGATCGGCGGGCTGGTCTTTTTCATGCTGATGGGGCTGCCGGTGGTGTTCGCCTTTTTCACGGTGAATTTGATCGGCGCCTATTTCGTCATGGGCGGCGACAAGGGCGTCCTGCAGCTGGTCCGCAACGCGGTGGATTCGATCCAGAGCTTTGCCCTGTTGCCCATCCCGCTCTTCATCTTCATGGGCGAGATCATGTTCCATACGGGCATCGCGGCCCGCGCGATCGATGCGGTGGACAAGCTGATCGCCAAGGTGCCGGGACGCCTGTCCCTGGTCGCCATTGTCGGCGGCACGATCTTTTCATCGCTGTCCGGCTCGACCATCGCCAACACGGCCATGCTGGGCAGCACCCTGCTGCCCGAGATGTACAAGCGGGGCTACACGCCGTCCATCTCCATCGGTCCCATCGTCGCCACCGGCGGGATCGCCATGCTGATACCGCCGTCCGCGCTGGCGGTGCTGCTGGGCAGCATCGCGCAAATCCCGATCGGCGACCTGCTGGTGGCCTCGATCATTCCCGCGCTGATCCTGGCGTCGATGTTTTTCGCCTATGTGGTGATCCGCTGCACGATCAACCCGGAAATAGCGCCGGCCTACGACGTGGCCGACATGACCCTGCGCGAACGCATTACGCCGTTCTTCAAATATGTCCTGCCCCTGATGAGCATCTTCATCGTGGTCGTGGGCAGCATCATCGGCGGCATCGCGACCCCGACGGAATCCGCGGCCCTGGGCGCCGCCGCCTCGTTGCTTGCGGCGATCGGCTATCGCAGGCTGAATTTCGCCAATTTCAGGACCTCGGTCACCCAGACCCTGCGCTTCACGGTGATGACCCTGTTCATCATCTGCGGCTCCATCACGTTTTCCCAGATCATGGCGTTTTCCGAAGCCACCACGGGATTGAGCGAACTGGTCACCGCGTCGGGCCTGACCCCGTTCTGGATCCTGATCGGCATGTTGATGATTCTGATGTTCCTGGGCTGCTTCATGGACCAGGTCAGCATGATGATGATCACCATCCCGATCTTCATGCCCATGGCCGAACAGCTTGGCTATAACATCGTCTGGTTCGGCGTGCTCATGCTGATGATCCTCGAAATCAGCCTGGCGACCCCGCCCTTCGGGCTGCTGCTGTTTGTCGCCAAGGGCGCCGCGCCCGACAGCACCACCATGCAGGAAATCATCTATTCCGTAACGCCGTTCATCGGGATGGCGCTGTTGGTGGTGGCGTTGTTGATCGCCGTCCCTGAAATCACGCTGATCCTGCCCAACCTGATCAACCGCTGAGCGGGCTCAGACGGCCCCGTCAGGGCCAGACCTGTCAACGCCAGCCCTGTCAACGCCAGTCCTGTCAACAAATGTGAAACAGTTTTCCCTTAAGGAAGGTTGCGTTTATCGGAAAGCGGTGGCATGTTCCGCCGACTTTCCCAGGCCGCCGTAGCTCAGGGGTAGAGCGCATCCTTGGTAAGGATGAGGCCCACAGTTCGATTCTGTGCGGCGGCACCATTTTTCCCGGTATTATAGCCGTTTCGAGCACAAGGCGTGACCATTCCCAGCGGGAAACGGCGGCTCCCGATCAGCCTGGTCGGGGCGGCAGAATCAATGTATGCGTCGCCCTAGGCGCCATTGATCACAACAACCACGATGGTCACGATGATTGTAATTAAATGATTTCAATGCATTACGAATCGGCAGATGACCGAGCAACTAATTAATGTAAAGAATTCCGACACTTCCCCCCAGATTCGGCAAAATGTGTAAAATCCACCGACATCCATATGTTAACGACGGGTCTGAGGGTATTCTGATGAGAGTGGCTGACGGGTCACATGCCAGACCGGAGCACCCCGCAAATTTGAAAGGCACGTCCATGAGTGAGTTCGAGCGTTGGGACAAACGATATTCGACCGCCGAATATGTCTTCGGGGAAGAGCCCAACTATTTTTTGGCGTCCTGCGGGGAAATGCTGCCTGACGGCGGCCGGGCGCTTTCCGTGGCGGACGGGGAATCCCGCAACGGCGTCTGGCTGGCGGAACAGGGGCTCGATGTTGTCGCCATCGAATTTTCCCCCGCGGCCCAGAAGAAGGCCGCCGCGCTGGCGAAAAAGCGGGGGGTCGAGATCGATCTGGTCCAGGCGGATGTTCACAGCTGGGAGTATCCGGCGGACACATTCGATGTGGTCGTCGAAATCTTTACCCAGTTCAGCTCACCCGCCGAACGGACCCGAAAATGGGCCGGCATGGAAAAGGCGCTGAAGCCGGGCGGAGTGATGATCATCCAGGGATATCGTCCGAAACAGCTGGAGTATGGCACCGGCGGCCCCAAGGAGCTGGAGCGACTCTATACCAGGGAAATGCTGGAAGAGGCGTTTGCCGGCCTGAAGGATATCCGGATCACGGAAGAAGATCTGGAAATGCAAGAGGGCGCTGCCCATGGCGGGATGTCGGCCGTGATCAATTTCACGGCCCGGAAATAGCGGACCGGATTTGAGGGCGACCGCCTACAGCGCGGCCAGATGGTCGACGGCATTGAAATAGGGCAGATTGTCATGGGACGAGCAGCCGATCATTGCGAGCCGTTCCGCAATTTTAATTGCCTTTTGATATTTGCGTTCATTTTCGGCGCGGCTATGGATTTCGAACGCCGTGCCGCAGAGCGAAATGCCGTAATGGGCCTGCAGGGTCCGGATCTCCCTGCCGGCGAGCATGCCGTCGGCGATAAGGGAGAGATCAAAACTTTCCTG
>CALGIA010000370.1 GCA_937916005.1 uncultured Rhodospirillaceae bacterium | reverse complement strand
AGCGTCATCATACCCACCCTGGATGCGGCCACAACCATCGGCGCAACCCTCGACGCGCTGACCGGCGAGGCGGCCCCGTTGGGTGAAATCATAATTGTCGATGGGGGGTCACGGGATGCGACCATGAATATCGTGGCCGGACAGGGCGCAAAATTTGTCGCCGCGCCGGCGGGGCGGGGCATCCAGCTAGCGCAGGGCGCGCGCGCCGCCACCGGTCGCTGGTATCTGTTCCTTCACGCCGACACGGTTCTCGAGCGCGGCTGGTCGGAGCACGTCGGACGCTTCATGAACCATCCCGATCATGCGGAAAGGGCGGCCTGTTTCCGATTCTCTCTGGATGACGAAGCCCGCGCCGCGCGCCGGCTTGAGGCCATGGTGGCCTGGCGCAGCCGTGTGCTCGGCCTGCCGTATGGCGATCAGGGGCTTCTGATCAGCGCCGCGTTTTACGAGTCGCTCGGTGGCTTCAAGCCGTTGGCGCTCATGGAGGATGTGGATATGGCGCGGCGCATCGGGCGCCGCCGGTTGACCATGCTGGATGCGGAAGCGCGCACTTCGGCATTTCGCTATCAGCGATCCGGTTACCTCGCGCGCTCGCTCCAAAATCTAAGCTGTCTGACGCTTTATTACCTCGGCGTTCCGGTTGCGTTGATCGCCCGGATTTACGGCCGATGAAACGGGCCGGCCATGTCTATCTGTTTGCCCGGGCGCCCATGATCGGCGCGGTGAAGCGACGGCTCGCGGCCGATATCGGCGATCCGGCGGCGTGGCGGTTCACCCGGGAAACAACCCGCGATGTGCTGCGCCGTATCGCTATCGACCCGCGCTGGCGGACAAGCCTGTCCGTGACCCCCGACCGGTTCGCCGCGACCGGGAGATTCTGGCCTTCCCGCGTGGAACGTATCCCGCAGGGATATGGCGATCTGGGCCAAAGAATGGCGCGTGCGCTGAAACGATATCCCGACCGCCCTTCTGTCATCGTGGGGTCCGATATCCCCGCCGTGTCGGCGGCGCATATCGCCGCCGCGTTCCAGGCGCTCCGGACCCACGATCTGGTTTTCGGACCCGCCGCCGATGGCGGGTACTGGCTGGTTGGCGCGCGAACGCCGGGCCGTCTCGGCCGGCTGTTCGGAAATGTCCGCTGGTCGAGCCCTCATGCGCTGGCCGACACGCTGGCCGGTTTGAAGCCGTCGCGGCGCGTGGCGTTTCTGGACGTTCTGGAAGATGTCGATGACGGCGCGGGACTAGAACGTTCCCGCGTTTAGATTTCCTGGAGCCTCGGCAGCAGCTCAACGAAATTGCACGGCTTGTGACGGATGTCGAGCTGATAGACCAGGATATCGTCCCACGCGTCCTTGCAGGCGCCGGTCGAGCCGGGCACCGCGAACAGATAGGTCCCCTTGGCGACGCCGGCGGTGGCGCGCGATTGCACCGTCGACGTGCCGATTTTGTTGAAGCTCAGCATGCGGAACAGTTCGCCGAATCCGGAAACTTCTTTTTCATAGACCGAATGAAAGGCTTCGGGCGTCACGTCGCGCCCGGTGACGCCGGTGCCGCCGGTTGAAATAACCACATCGATGGCGGGGTCGTCGATCCATTCGCGCAATGTGGCCGTTATCGCGCTGACTTCGTCGCGCACAATTTTCTTCGCCGCGAGATTATGTCCCGCCGCAACCAAGCGCTCGACCAATACCGCGCCGGATTTGTCGGTTTCCTCATTGCGGGTATCGGACACCGTCATCACCGCGATATTGACCGCAACGAAGGGTATCTTTTCGTTAATTCCGAACATTCGTGGCTACCGAACTCCTGTCGAGAGATTTGTAAAACGGTGTTTCGCCCGCCGCAAGGGCATCTAGCGATGGCGCTTCCTGGCCAAGACGTTGGCGATAGATCCATAAATTGGACAGTACGCGTTCAATGAAGATGCGTGTTTCGCGCGCCGGAATGCTTTCAATGAACAAAAGCGGGTCCATGAAATTATCGCGCGCGGCGCGGCGGCGCCAACGCGACAAATTGCCGGGGCCGCCATTATAGGCTGCGGCTACCAGAAGCATATTGCCATTGATCAGGTCGTTGTCGATCAGATGTTCTATATATTTCTGTCCGAGCGACATATTCAGCGCCGGATCATAGAGCTGGTTTCGCGCGCGGCCGCGAAACCGCTGACCGGCGATGAACCCCGCTGTTGCCGGCATGAGTTGCATCAACCCGCGCGCGCCGGCATGGCTTTTGGCTTTCGTGTCGAACCGTGATTCCTGACGCATGAAGGCGTAAACCACCGCGCGGTCGATTGTGAAGCCCTTGCGCGGTTGCCATTTCGGCACGGGATACAGTGCGCCCTGCAAGGCATCGCTATCTTCCTGGGCGAACATCGATGCCGTCTTGAGCGACAGGGACGGCAGCCTCAGCATATTGGCCAGAGCCAGGAGCGCATGGGCCATTTTCGGGGTTTCGATCGCCGTCAGTAAGCGAAATTCCCGTTCCGCCAGCTGGGACTGGCCGATCTGTATCAGCGCCAGGCCGCGTTTTCCGCCGCGATGGCCGCCAATTGTATCGACATGGTTCTGGTTGAGATCGGGAACCTTCCAGTCGGAGGAACTTTCCCGCCCCAGAATGCGTGCGGCCAGAAGGCCGTAAAATGTCCGGGGATGGGCGGCCGCGACTTCAAGCCACGGCGTCACGCGATCCGGTTTGCCCGCCACCATATTGGCCCGGGCAGCCCAGAAACCGGCTGCCGCAATTGTCCAGCCCGAGCCACCGCCGGATTTCGCCATGGTTTCAAAATGGCCCGCCGCCTGGGCATGTTTTCCAAGCCGATAGGCCGCCAGTCCCGCGATCCAATGGGCCGACGGCATATATTTGCCCGCGATCCTCGCGGCGGGTCCGCCATATTCATAGGATTTCTTTGCCGATCCGTGGAAGAAATATCCCTGCGCCAGATAGGACTGCGCGATCGCCATTTCGACACGGTCGAGGGTTTTCCCGGTTCGCTTGCGGGCGATGACGCGGCGCGCGGCGGTGATCCGTCCCCTATGGGCAAATCTCCTGATTTTCCGAATGATGTTGTGGGCGGCCTTCCGTTTTGCGGCGTTTCCCCGTTTGGACGAGACATAGCTGATATCGCGCTCCCATGGAAATTCGTCGAAATCCTTTGCCTGCCCGCCCCGAGGCTGTCGCGGCGATTTAGCCCGGCCGGGTTTGCGCGTAAGCGCGAGATTGTAGAGTTGGCGCGACTGCGGATGGTCGGCATAGTGTTTGAGCCAGGCCGCGAGTTCGCGGTAGCGCGACCGGTAATCGGTCGGGTGCAGATAACGCTGCGCCTGGACATGGCCCAATAAAATCTTGTTTTGAAGCTTGCGGATCGCCGTGTCGGCCTTCGACCAGCGCCCCTTTTCCTGTAGCGCGAAAATTTCCCGGTACAGGCGCGCATCCCCATCGGAGAGAACCGAGATGGCGGCGGCGGCAATTTTTGCGGGCGAGGTTTTTATTTCATTCGCACTGGGCCCGTTCGCAATGGGATTCTTCGCCCAGGCGGCATCCCCCGCCGCCAGGAAAAGTGTCATTGCCCCCAAAAACGCGGAAATTCTGAATGCTTTGGTCATCATGTCAATCATCGTTTCATTCTTCCGAGAGCCGTTCGCCAATCGCCAGCAGGTCGCTCCAGGTTTCCCGCTTCTGGGCCGGGGACCGCAATAGATACGCCGGATGCAGGATCGGCCTAGCGGCAATCGGCGTTTCCATTGTGGGGCTCGCATATTTGAACCACCGCCCGCGTGTTTTCATAATGCCTTCACGGGTGTTAAGCAAAGATTTAGCTGATATGCCGCCGACCGGCACCAGAATGCGTGGCGCAACCAGTTCAATATGCCGTTCGATGAACGGCAGGCACGCCGAGATTTCTCCGTCCGTGGGGTTGCGGTTGCCCGGCGGGCGCCAGGGCAGGATGTTGGTGATGTAAACGCTGCTCCGGTCGAGGCCTATTGCGGCCAGCATGCGATCCAGCAATTGGCCCGCGGGTCCGATAAACGGAATGCCCCGACGGTCCTCCTCCGCGCCCGGCGCTTCGCCGATCAGCATGAGTGCGCTTTCAGGGTTGCCGTCGGAAAAAACAAAATTGGTCGCGGTTTCCTTGAGGGGGCAGCCATCGAATGCTTCGAAGGCATCGCGCAATTCGGCGAGCGATTTTGCCGCTTGGGCCAACTCCCGGGCGGTTTGTTCGATCTGGTTGCGTGGGACCAGCTTGGGTTCCGGAGATCGAACGGGCTGGAACGGTTGGGGCGACGCTGATTGGGGCGTCGCGATTGGTTCTGATGGCGCCGCCACCCGTGCCGAAGCCACCGGTGCTGAAAATTGGGCCGATGACGCATAGCGGTCGATTGGCGCGTCGCCAATAGCTTCATCCGCCCCGCTGATGATTTGCCAATCCAGCAGGCGGGCGAGTTCAGTGTTCCCCTCCATGACGAAAACACTAGCATGGCGCGGGGGCTACCGCACAGGTGTTTCACCGTGATATACAGCGCCGGTCGCTATTCAACTGGAGGAAGACGTGGAACGGGAATCCATGGAATTCGATGTGGTGATTGTCGGCGCCGGTCCGTCTGGTCTGGCGGCCGCGATCCGTTTGCGTCAACTCGCCGCGGAGAAGGACTCCGAGGTTACGGTTTGTGTGCTTGAAAAGGGCTCGGAAGTCGGCGCCCATATTCTGTCCGGCGCGGTGTTCGAACCGCGCGCGCTCGACGAACTGATCCCCGATTGGAAGGAACGCGGCGCGCCGCTGAACACGCCGGCGACCGAAGACAAGTTCATGCTGCTGACCCGGTCCGGCTCGATCCCACTGCCGACCCCGCCCCAGATGCGCAATCACGGCAATTACATCGTCAGTCTCGGCAATTTGTGCCGATGGCTGGCGGAACAGGCGGAAGAACTGGGCGTTGAAATATATCCCGGTTTTGCCGCCGCCGAGATTCTCTACAACGACGACGGCAGCGTCAAAGGCGTGGCGACCGGCGACATGGGGATCGGCAGCGACGGACAGCCGACGGAAAACCATCAGCCGGGCATGGAGTTGCATGCAAAACAGACCATATTCGCCGAAGGCTGCCGGGGCTCCCTGACCAAGGGTCTGTTCGACCGTTACAATCTTCGCGACGGGGTCGATCCGCAGACTTACGGTCTTGGCATCAAGGAACTGTGGGAAGTCGCGCCTGAAAAACACACGCCCGGGCGCGTCGTCCATACCATTGGCTGGCCGCTCGACAGCACGACCTATGGCGGGACTTTCCTGTATCATCTGGAAGACAATCAGGTTGCGGTCGGGATGGTGGTCGGGCTCGATTATTCCAACCCCCATCTCAGCCCGTTCGAGGAATTCCAGCGCTTCAAGACCCACCCCAGGGTGCGGGCGACATTCGAAGGCGGGCGTCGGATCGCCTATGGCGCGCGGGCGCTCAATGAAGGCGGTTTTCAGTCAATTCCCAAGCTGTCTTTTCCGGGCGGCGTGCTGGTCGGCGCCGCCGCCGGTTTCATGAACGTTCCCAAGGTCAAGGGCAGCCATACGGCGATGAAGTCGGGCATGCTGGCGGCCGAAGCGGCGTTCGACGCGGCCACGTCGGAGCCCAATTCAGGGAACCCGTCCGAGTTGACCGAATATGGCGATGCCGTGAAGCAGAGCTGGATTTGGGCTGAATTGAAGAAGGTCCGCAATCTGCGGCCATCTTATCGCAAGGGATTGTGGCTCGGGATGGTCTATTCGGCGCTCGATATTTTTGTCCTGCATGGCCGCGCCCCCTGGACGTTCAGGCACCATTCCGATCATGAGACGCTGAAGAGAGCGGATCAGGCGCCCGTGATCGATTACCCCAGGCCCGACGGGGTGATCAGCTTCGACCGCAATTCGTCGGTGTTCATCTCGAACACCAATCACGAGGAAAATCAGGTAACGCACCTCATGCTGAAGGATGATAGCGTGCCGATCGACATCAATCTGGCGCTCTATGACGCGCCCGAACAGCGCTACTGTCCGGCTGGGGTTTATGAAATCCTGCGCGACGATAACGGCGGAAACCCAAGGCTTCAGATCAATGCGCAGAATTGCGTTCATTGCAAAACCTGCGACATCAAGGATCCGACCCAGAATATCGTCTGGACCGTGCCCGAAGGCGGTGGCGGCCCCAACTACCCAAACATGTGATCTGTGATATATAGATCTTGCTGATGAGCGTTGAATTCCCATGTAGTATAAATGGTAGACGAGGTCGAGCGGGCGGCATGACGCGGTTCTGGATTATAGACGCTAAACATCTTTTTCACGGTTTGCGTCCATATTTAAGCGGCCTTTTGGGTCGAAGACATGTGGTGGATCAGAAACTGGACAATTTCCGACGAAATATACGCCCCGCTGCATTGCTCGCCACGGGCGCCCCCCTCATCCTGCTTGCCGGGTTGCTTACCGGCTGTGCCGGCGAGAACGGGATTGGCAAGACTGTCGTGACGACAGATAATCATTCAGGACCGACCCTGCATTTGGCCGGATATAAACCAGGCCGCTCGCTCACGGGCAGTTATCTCGCCGGCCGATCGGCGCAAAAGGCCCATGATTATGGCCGTGCGAACGAATTCCTGTCGAACGCGCTTGGGGCCGATAAATCGAATGTCAATTTGCTGCGGCGGACTTTTTTGGTCAGTCTCGCGGGCGGTCAGATCGACGATGCGGTTCGCGTCGCCGGGCAAATCGTCACAAAGGATCCCGGCGCGCTGCTCGCCAATGTGGTGCTCGTTGTTGCGGACATCAAGGCGAACCGGCTTGAGGCCGCCCTGGCGAAACTCAAAACAATCAAACGCCGGGGGTTGAGTACCTTTCTCACACCCTTGTTGCGGGGCTGGATCGTCGCGGGGATGGGAGATTCCGACGGGGCGATCAAGGCATTGAAACCGCTTCGTGCGATTTCCGGGTTTTCAGTCCTCCATGACCTGCATGCCGGTCTTATCAATGACTATTCCGGCCGGGCGGATCTGGCGGAAAAAAATCTTTTGCAGGCATCCAAACGGACGCGGCGATCCACGTTGCGAATTGTGCAGGCGCTTGGATCGATCTATGAGCGCACCGGTCGGGTTGACCGCGCAAAAGCGCTCTATGTGGAATATTTAAGCCAGAACCCCCAGTCACGCATTCTGTTGCCGGCGCTTAAACGAATACGGGAAAATGGCCCGGCGCCAAAACTGGCGTCCGGTGTGCGAGACGGCGCGGCCGAAGCATTCTTCAACGTGGCCAGCACCCTTACCCAGGAAAACGCCGTCGAGATGGCGCTGATTTATGGCCGCCTGGCGCTCGATCTGCGCCCCGATCTGGCCCTGGCGACGATGCTGGTTGGCGGGATTCTTGAATCCCTCGACCGCTATGAGCCCGCGATCGATGTGTACAGCACGGTTGTCCCTGAATCTCCGCTATGGTGGTCGGCCCGGCTGCGCATGGCGTCCAATCTCAGCGCCATGGGGCGGGACGATGAGGCGATAGACCAGTTGCGCAGCATGGCGGATGAAAAAACGTCGCGGCCGGAAGCGCTGGTAAACCTTGCCGATCTGCTTCGGTCCAAGAAACGGTTTTCGGAATCCGTTGAAGCATATGACGCCGCGATTAAGCGTATTGGAACCATCGGCCCGCGCCATTGGACATTGCTTTATTCACGGGGCATTGCGCTTGAGAGGTCCAGGCAGTGGGAGCGGGCCGAGGAAGATTTTATCACCGCATTGCGGCTGAAGCCCGATCAGCCATATGTCCTCAATTATCTCGGCTATAGCTGGGTCGACCAGGGCATCAATCTGGCCCGCGCACAAAAGATGATCGAACGCGCGGTCGAACTTCGTCCCAATGACGGCTATATCGTCGACAGCCTGGGCTGGGTTCTCTACCGGCTCGGTGATTTTCCCCGCGCCGCGCGCCAGCTTGAACGCGCGGTTGAGTTGCGGCCGCAGGACCCGACCATCAATGACCACCTTGGAGACGCCTATTGGCGGGTCGGACGCGCGGCCGAGGCGCGCTTCCAGTGGCGGCGCGCGTTGAGCCTCGATCCGGAACCCGACCAGGTTTCAACCATTCAGGATAAAATCTCGAATGGGCTTTCGGCGGCTCAGCCGAAAAAAGGAAGTTGATCCACCCTTGGCTGATGTCACAACCGGTTCCGGTTTTCGGATCAACGCGCCCGCCAAGATCAATCTCTATCTCCATCTCATCGGCCGGCGGGAAGATGGCTATCATCTGCTCGACAGTCTGATCGCCTTTGCCGCGATCCATGATGTGGTGACGGTGCGACCCGGCGATGGTCTGACCCTTGCCGTTGACGGGCCGTTTGCGCCGGCCATGCCGGATGAAGGTGACAATCTTGTCCTGCGCGCCGCCCGGGCGTTACAAACGAAGAGGGGCCTGGATAAAGGCGCGGCGATCACATTGACCAAGAACCTGCCGGTCGCGGCCGGGATCGGCGGCGGGTCGGCCGATGCGGCTGCGGCCCTGCTGGGGCTGAATGCCCTATGGGAACTCGGCGCCACCGAACGGGAACTGGCCGGGCTGGGGCTCGGCCTTGGCGCGGACGTCCCGGCGTGCCTGCGCGGAGAGCCGCTCTATGCGGCGGGGATCGGCGAGGAAATAGAACCCGCGCCGGCTCTGCCCTCCATGGGGCTGGTCCTGGTCAACCCGAACCGTCCGGTGTCGACGGCGGCGGTGTTTTCCGAGTTTAACGGCCGTTTCACTGACGCCGAGGACGCCGGGCGTTTTGATAGCGGATTTGATGACGCGGCGGCATTCGCCGCGGGGCTTGCGGAGCGGCGTAACGATTTGATGGCGCCTGCCTGCAGGATCGAGCCGGAAATAGATGCCGTGCTTGACGCGCTGGGCAATGCTCATGGTTGTCTGTTGTCCCGACTGTCCGGAAGCGGGCCGACATGTTTCGGTTTGTTTGAGTCCGGAGAGGATGCATCGGGCGCGGCGGACGATATCTCCGCAATTCATCCAGAATGGTGGGTGCGTCCGACCCGCTTTTTGGCGCGCGCCGAAACGCCCGTAAAAACGTCTTAGCTTGTCGGTTCCGGCATGCTGTCGGCAACCGCGCGCAAATCGCTCAGTAATTCGGGGGTCGCGTGGCCGGTGATCTCCAGCCCGCTAAACTTCTGATACAGGCGAATGGCGTTCACGGTGCGATGTCCGAGCACGCCGTCGGGCGGGCCGGGCCGAAAGTCGAGCTTGGCGAGAAGCCTTTGTATCTCGGAAATCTGTATGGGCAACTCCAGATCGGCAATTTTCTCCGACGCCGATACAGCCATTGCATTGCTTACCGCCGGCCCCAAGTCCGCAGGCGCCATGTTGAGGGGTGCCATATCGGGGGGCGTCACGGCGCTGACCGCCTGAACACGTGAACTTACTGGCGGCGGGGCGGGCGGAACCAGACCCAATGTATTCCCCGAATCATTGATGACGTCGCGCGCCGCCAGTTTCGCGGATCCCTGGGTCGCGGATTGTTCGGATGCCCATAGGATTCCCGCTGCTGCAAACGCGATTACCATCGCGCCGGCGACCATCGCCTGGGACGTGTTGGGCTCTGTGTTTTTCGCTTTTTGACAGGCTCTTCGTATGCTCGAAATCAGGCTTGCTTTCTGCTTCTGGCTCGTGGGCGGAATTCCACCCGTGGGCTTTGGCCTGTGTCCTATCTTGTCCGAGCTATAGCTGAATCTTGGTGATGGAGAATGAAGGCGGCGTATCCTGGCGTT
>CALGIA010000369.1 GCA_937916005.1 uncultured Rhodospirillaceae bacterium | reverse complement strand
TACGCCACATACGGCGAAGACTGGAACAACACCGGAACAAAAACGATGAAACATATCAAATCCAGGATGAAGGCTTGTGAACCTGCCAATTAGGCGGCAGGATTAATCATGAACTCCCTCTTTACTAAGCGACTTAAATTAATTTTGACTAAAGTTCGCCCTATTCGGCCCCACCAAACGGAGAGATGAATTGACCAAAATCAATCGGATCATTAGCCCTGACGTCGGCGAACCTCCCCCTGAAACCTGGTCCAACTGCCTGGTCGTGGGGAACCAGGTATTCATTGCCGGAATGACCGCAAGAAGCGCCGAATTCGACCTGGTCGGAGAAGGCGCCGAATATGAACAGGCGCACGCCATCTTTACGAAGATCAAGAACCTCATGATTGCGGCGGGCGGTTCCATGGCCGACATCGTAAAGGTAAATATCTTCGTGACCGACATCACCAAACGTGAAGAAGTCTGGCGCGCCAGGCGCGAATTCTTTTCCGGCAATTTTCCGGTTTCAACGCTGGTTGAGGTCAGCGCGCTGGCCCTGCCCGAAATGCTGGTGGAGGTCGAGGCGATCGGTTTCATCGGTGGAGGAAACCGGTAATGAGAAGATATTCAAGGAATATTATCGCGAACTATCAGAGTGTTCGTTGAATTATCTCATCTATTTTGTGATGCACGGAAAATACCGGTTCCGTCTCGCTATTGCCTGCCTGGCCTGGAGCGGGGCCTGCGTGGCGGCGACCCCGGCCTGGGCATTCGACGGCTCCCGCCTTGTGCGCCACGGCATTACCCTTGCGGCGATCCCTTCCCCGGTTGGCGTCAGGCAAGACATCTCCATACTCTCCGCCCGAGCCGGGCTGGCCAAGCTTGCGGCCGCCCTCGACATCCTGATCCATAAATCAGCGTTCGCCGCCAATGCCCTTGCCACCCTGAAACATAATGGCCGGGTCTTCATTGTCTACGATGCCGCCTTTCCGGAAAAAACCGTGGGCAGTTTCGCGGTCGCGGCGTTTCAGCCGACTTATTTCAAACGGCGGCGAGGTGACGGTAAAAAAGGCGAATTCGTCGCCGTTATCGGCCGTTACGGCATGAAATGGCCGGCGCGGGAGCTTGCCGGGGTGATCGGTCATGAACTGATCGGCCACGGGCTGCAATTCCTGCAACGGCGCCGCGACTCCATGCGGGAACTTGACCGCGAGTGTGAAGCGCGGCTGTATCAGGAACGCGTCAATCAGGATGTGGGGCTCGACAAGATGTCGCGCATCACCATTGAGTTCCGCAAAACCATGGAAGATAAATACTGCGCCGGTTTCAAACGCTTTGTGAGACGGAAATCACCCGCGTTGAACGGGCTGTGGGATGAAATCAATCCGGATGTTCCCCGATTGCTGACGCTGTTCCAGGAATATCTCGTGGAAATGCCCCCCAAGGATCGCTGAAATCAGATGCCGGCCCTGGAATTTTCCTTGGCCTCGACAAGCGCGCGCTCGGCGTCGGCCTGGTCGCGCAGGGCCTGTTTGCGATCCACCGGCACGGCAGATGTGGCGTCCGCGCCCGGCAGCTTTTCAACCGGGTAATGCGCGATGCGTTCATTGCCGCCCGATACATCCCGGTCGAGATTCAGTTCGCGCTCGTTGGATTTAGCCTTGACCACCTTGCGGTCACCCTTGACGCCGATGATTTCCAGATCAAGCCACCAGCGCTTCAACGGATTCCGGATTCCGTACCCCATCCTGTCGTCGAGCCAGATCAGAAACCGGCGCGTGAACGGCAATTTGATCGCCGCCCACATGGCGATGGTGTGGGCCAGCAACCCTTCCTTGTTCCAGGGACACATCTTCATGCAGCGGCCGCAGGCCGAGCCCTTGAGATTGGTCACCCGGTATTTGGTGCATTTCTCCACATCGGGCTTCCAGATCTCGTAGCCGTTATAGAGCACCTTGTCGCCGAACGGGATCGCCTGGGCCGGGCATTCCCGGGCGCATTTCTTGCATTTATCGCAGAAATCCTGCAATCCGAAATCAATCGGCTTGTCCACGGCCAGGACCAGGTCGGTGGTAATCACGGCGGTTTTATGGCGCGGCCCCAAAAACGGGTTCAGCACCATTTCGCCGATACGGCTCATTTCGCCGAGTCCGGCCAGCAGCATCAAGGGGATCTGCATCACGTCGCCATGGGCGTTGGAATGGGCCTGGGCGGGATAGCCGAGCCGGCGGATATAATCGGCCACGATGCTGGCGGTGGTCGACCCGTTGAGATAGGACCGATAGCTCAGCGCGCCGGAAATCCAGTCATCGCCGGTCGATGCTTCCGTGGTGTCCCAACCCTGATCATTGACCAGCACGATTGCATATTTATGCCGGGTCGTAATTTCCTCGCCGTCGGAATCATGGGTAAACCAGGCCCATTCGGGCACCTCGCAAATGCCGACGATGTCCGCATCCATGAAATAGCAGACCGATTTGATGTGCCGGGCCAGTTCCTCGGGATCGTCGGGCAACGGGGCCCTGGTATCCCAGGGTTCGCCCTTGTGCATGGGAACATGCTTCCAATGCATATGCCCGATAGCCGCATTCAAGGGGTTCTTGGTGATGAAACGGCGGATTTCCTCACCCGGGTTCTTGCCGAGATCGCCATAAAACGCGCGCACGAAAAACCCCGCGCGCTTCGGCACACCCTTGACCTTATCCGTGATCAGCGTGGTCGGCTTATCGACTCGCTTGATCTTTTCCATCTTGTAGCGCCCAAGATGCATCGGCCGTTTTCGCCCGGAAAATATCCGCATTACTGAAGTCCTTATTCCGTCCG
>CALGIA010000368.1 GCA_937916005.1 uncultured Rhodospirillaceae bacterium | reverse complement strand
GGACCCGCTGATTAAGAGTCAGCTGCTCTACCAACTGAGCTATGCGCCCTCACCAACCATGGGAATCGATATAGCAAAGCTGGCGGTGAATGTCGAAGGCTTTTGCTGTTATGGGGTTGGATTAGCCGATATTGGAGAATTTGCCGCCTTTGCCGCCGCCGCCGGAGTCAGATATCCTCGGTTTCGCCGTGGCGGCCGATCTGCACGTCGCGGTGAATCGAGATGCTGATCAACAGGCCGAAGGCGATCATCACGCTCAGCATCGCCGTGCCGCCGTAGGAAATCAGCGGCAGGGGCACGCCGACCACGGGTACCAGCCCCATCACCATGGCGACATTGATGAACACATAGAGCGACACCGTCACGGTGAGCCCGATGCCCAGAACCCGCCCGAACTGGTTGCGCGACCGGAGCGATATGGCGAACCCGTATATTATCAGCAGCATGTACAGCGCCAGCAGCGCCAGCCCGCCGGCAAGCCCGAATTCCTCCGCCAGCATGGTGAAAATGAAATCGGTCTGTTTTTCCGGCAGGAAGTTAAGATGACTTTGCGTGCCCTTCATGAACCCCTTGCCGAACAGGCCGCCGGAGCCGAGCGCGATTTTCGACTGGAGAATATGGTAGCCCGCCCCGAGCGGGTCGCTTTCCGGATCGAGGAAGGTGAATATCCGTCGCTGTTGATAGGGCCGCAGCGTGCTCCACACCACCGGCATGGCGCCGATGGTTATGATCAGGACGACGGCGAATTTCCACAGCCGGACGCCAACGGCGAACATGACCGCGCCGCCGGCCGCGATCAGCATGATCGCCGTGCCCAGATCGGGTTGTTTCAGAACCAGGGCGGCGGGCGCGAGAACCATTACCACCGGCACGATGAGATAGAGCGGCCGGGCGACTTCTTCCAGGGTAGCGCTATGAAAATACCGCGCCAGCGCCAGAACGGAGGCGATCTTCATGACCTCCGACGGCTGCAGGTTGAAGACCCCCAGATTGATCCAGCGCTGCGCCCCCATGCCCGTGGCGCCGATCAACTCGACAGCAATCAGCAGCACCAGCGCCACGAAATAGATCGGATAAGCAAAGCGCAGCCATATGCGGATGTCCGTCAGACCGACCACGAACAGCAGCACCAAGCTGAACGCAAATCGCGCGAGCTGACGTGTCGCCCAGGGCGCCCAGTTGCCATTGGCCGCCGAGTACAGCATGGCGATCCCGACCGAGGCCGTCACGCAGAGCAAAATCAGCAGGGGCCAGTTGAAATGCAAAAGCTTCTGGCGAAAGGACAGTTCGGTCGCGTTGGACGTGAAATAATATTCCGTCGCCACGGTCAGAATTTTCCGTCGCGGTCGGGCCCGGTCATGATGAACCCGAGATCCGCATCGCCCCGGTCGGCGATCTGCCCATCGGTCGCTTCGCGCGCCGAGTTGCGCTTTTGCGCTTCGAGCAGGATATCGCGCGCTACCGGGGCCGCCGCCGTGGACCCGCCGCCGCCATGTTCGACGATCACCGATACCGCGTAGCGTGGATTATTGACCGGCGCATAGCCCACGAACAGGGCATGGTCCCGGTCGCGCCAGGGCCGTTCCTTGTTTTTCAGCACCCGTGTTTCGCGCTCACGCTTGGAAATCCGGCGCACCTGAGACGTGCCGGTCTTGCCGGCCATTTCCTTTCCCGGCTCCTTGATCCGCGCCCGATAGGCCGTGCCGCGCTGGGAATTGGTGACGGCTTCCATGCCGCGCCGAACCACGAGCAACGCAGCCTCGGAAACGCCGAGCGGTTTGAAATCGGGAGTTTTTGTTTCCTCTCCACCTTCACGGTCGCCGGACGGCGAGCGCATCAACCGGGGCGTCACCGCTTTTCCGCCACCGGCGATCCGCGCCGTCATGATCGCGAGTTGAAGCGGCGTCGCGAGCACGAAGCCCTGTCCGATCCCGGTGATCAGCGTTTCGCCCTTTTGCCAGCGCACGCCCTTTACCGCCAGTTTCCATTCCCGCGACGGAATCAACCCGGACCGTTCGCCGGGGATGTCGATGCCCAGTGATCCGCCGAGACCAAACCGCCGCGCCATGCGGCCGATCCGGTTGACGCCGATCCGACCTGCGAGATCGTAAAAATAAATATCGCAGGATTGCTGCAGCGCCTGTTCCATGGTGAGGTGGCCATGGCCATGGCGTTTCCAGCAGTGGAAGCGCGCATTGCCGAGCTGCATCACCCCGCGGCAGAAGACCGTGTGATCGGACCCGATCCCCGATTCCATCGCCGCCAGAGCGACCATCATCTTGAAGGTGGAACCCGGCGAATAAAGCCCCGATATGGCCTTGTTCGTCAGCGGCGCCAGGGGATCCCTGACCAGGCTGCGCCAGGTCTTCGTGGACAGTCCCTTGGTGAACTCATTGGGATCGTAGCTTGGCACCGATGCCATGGCGAGAACATCGCCATTGACCGTATCGACCACAACCGCAGCCGCGCTTTTTTCCTTCTCCAGACGCTTTGTGACAAAATCCTGCAGGCCGAAATCGATCGACAGGCGGATATCGTCCCCGGTCTGGCCCTCCTGGCGTTCCAGCTCGCGGATAACCCGTCCAACCGCATTGACCTCGACCTGGCTGTTCCCGGCCTTGCCGCGGAGGCGCAGATCATAAATCTTTTCGATGCCGTTCTTGCCGATGTGGAATCCGGGAAGCTCAAGCAACGGGTCGCCGGTCAGATCCTTTTCCGATACCGCCGCCACATAGCCGAGAATGTGCGATAATGTATTTGCGTAAGGATATTCCCGGCTTTGGCCCACATCGATCATCACACCCGGCAGGTCCGGCGCATTGACCTCTATGCGCGCCACTTCCTTCCAGTCGAGATTTTCGCGGATCGTTACAGGAACGAAGCTGCGGCGCTTGCGGACGTCGCGCATGATCCGCTGGCGTTCATTGGGACCCAGCGGAATGATTTGACCGAGCGTATCCAGCGTCCCTTCCACATCGCGCGCGCCGGCCCCGTCCTGGGCATTTTCAGCCACCAGCAGGACCCGGTAATTCTCGCGGTTGACGGCGATTGGCGCGCCGAAACGGTCAAGGATCCTGCCCCTGGGCGGCGGCAGCAGGCGTAGATTGATCCGGTTTTCATCGGCCAGCACCTGATAACGATGGGATTGCAGAACCTGCAGCTGGTAAAGCCGCCCGGCCAGAAGACAGAAGATCGCAAGCTTGCCGCCGGCGAGCAGCGCCATGCGCCGGACATAGGATTTATATCTGAAATTATCGTGATACATCTCAGCTCTGCCGCATCACGACG
>CALGIA010000367.1 GCA_937916005.1 uncultured Rhodospirillaceae bacterium | reverse complement strand
GTATCCATGTGCCGGGCCCGGCAACGCCCTGCGCATCTTCAATCTTACCCTCGACAACAAATATCTCCTCACCGCCCGCGTGATCATGATCAGGGATTTTCAGATCGGGAAGCATGCGCCCCAGCCAGGATGCTTCCGGCAATTCACCGGCGTCATAGAGCTGAACTTTGTGGGAACCGCGACCGCCCCAATCCTCCCACGCGTCCGCGAGGTTTGAATCATGCATGACCCGGGACGATCCCTTGCCGACGCCCTGGCGCTTGCGCACCAGAATGACGCAGCCCGTCTCCGATGACAGGGCCACAGGCTCCAAAGGCGGGATGCGGACATAGACACCTTTGGCATATCTCCCCTGCCCGTCGGAAACAGTTCCCTCCAGCACCATGATCTCTGTTCGTTCATCAAGTGGAAATTCTGGCAATGCCACACCGGGATCAAATTTGTACAAAGATGTCTCCCGTCCCTTGATGGGATCGAGCACCAGCTCGAAGCGTTTGCGCATCAGCCCCGGCGCACCGGTTTCTTCCCACGCCATGTCTTCGGCATGCATGATCACATGCGCGGATAAATCCGCATTCAATTCCTGTTCGTCCGCCACGTAAGAGCTCCCTGTATCCGTAAAGACTGCCCAAAAAAATATAAGATCGTGCGGCGCGCAGTCCACTGCGACATTTATCGCGTTGCCGCCTTGCGAACCCCTTCCCAGCGTACGGCAACGACGGCGCCAATCACCAACGCCGCGCCAAGCAATTGATAGGGGACCAAAACCTGCCCGAGAATGACGAAGCCGAAACATATGGTCACGACCGGCTCGATATTCATGAAAAGCGAGGCGCGCACCGAACCGGTCACGGCAACGGCGGCAAAAAATGCAGTAACCGCGACGGTATAAAACACCGGCATCGCCATAAAGGCGGCCCAGCCCTGAATCGTGGCCGGCAACCCCACGTCCAGGGTGATCAGGCACACCAGAAGATAGGTAATCGCCGCGCCGATCTGCATGTGCAGCGTGACCGCGCGCGCGTCGCCGCCCTTCATGACGCGGGAACTGAAAATAGTAAGGCATCCCCATCCCAAACCCGCAATCACCGCATAGGTCGCACCGAGCGCATTCAACCCATCGCCGGTGACGTTCAACACC
This sequence comes from uncultured Rhodospirillaceae bacterium, assembly GCA_937916005.1. Classification (GTDB taxonomy): domain Bacteria; phylum Pseudomonadota; class Alphaproteobacteria; order MPNO01; family MPNO01; genus CALGIA01. Next base: position 1,484 of record CALGIA010000367.1, on the reverse strand, counting down.
AGTACGAGACCCATAAAGGCGAGCGCCAACGCGCCCCAAATCGCCGGCGAAAGTCTCTCATGCCCGGTCAGGCTTTCCACCATCGCGACCATCAATGGGTAAATATAGAAAATGATCATGGTCAGCCCGACCGGGATGAGTTCGAACGATGAATAGAGAAAAAATGACTGACCGGCGAGAAACACGCCCAACCCCAGCGCCAGCCACCGGTCCCGCGGCGGCAGGACAAGGGGCGCACCGGTAAATTTCAGCAGGAGCGACAGCAGAATGATCCCGCCGAGGAAACGGATCGTGATCACCGCGACCGGGTTTGCCGCGGCTTTGTAGGAGAGAACCGCCGATGCGCTGGTCGCCGAGAAACAGACCGCCGACAGCAGAACCAGGCCAATGCCGATCCAATGGCGTCTTGAAACATCATTCATATGAAGGGAACCGCCACGCCGATCATGCCGACGCGGCGGTTTTCCATCAGCCCGCGGATGCCGGGGTTGCCACGCGATTGTTGCGGTGCGCCATCAGCTCCCTGCCAACCAGCAGCACCGATATAAGGAAACCTATCCCGTTGATCACGTAGCCGAGAGCAAATGCCTCACCGGGAACCAGGAGCGCAAATCCCGATGCGACAAACAGCAGGCGCACCATCCCACCGATGGGCCTGTACAGGAATCCAATGAACCCGCAGGACGCGACCCATACCCCGATAACCGCAAACACCACGGCGCTGATGATATGAATCGTATCACCCTGCAGCAACAGGCTCGGCGACAGGACAAATACGAACGGGATGATATAGGCGATCCACCCCATCCGCACAGCGGTCACGCCGGTCGCCATGGGATTGGCCCCCGCCAGTGACGCGGCCGCGAATGCCGCTATCGCCACAGGTGGCGTGATCATCGACATCAGGCCGAAATACAGCACGAACAAATGCGCCCCGATCGGATTGACTCCCAGCTTGATCAAAGACGGCGCGATCATGGTCGCCAACAGCAGATAGATCGCCGATGTGGGCATCCCCATCCCGAGCAGAATCGAAATGAATGCCGTCAGGATCAACAAAAGCCAAAGATTGTTTTCACCAACCATGGCAAGGATCAGGGTCAACGCCTGTCCCAGGCCTGTCTTGTCCAGAATGCCGATAATGATGCCGGCCATCGCGCCGATAACAATGATTTCGACCGACATTCGACCGCCGCCTGAAAACGTAGCCATGAACTGTTTCGGTGTGATACGGAGTTTCTTGTAACCGAAAATAATGCTGACCAGGCCGACCGAAATGGCGGCCCAGAACGCAGCTTTTTGCGGCGGCATATTCATCCAGAACAGGGTATAAATCAGGACCACGTACGGAACGATGAAAAACCAGCCTTCCTTCATGACCCGTATCATGGGCGGGATGCGGTCCTTGGGAAGAGCCGCGATGCCGTTCTTGGCGGCCTCCAGGTCGGCCTGAATGAAAACCGCGAGGTAATATAAAAATGACG
>CALGIA010000366.1 GCA_937916005.1 uncultured Rhodospirillaceae bacterium | reverse complement strand
CTCCGCGCCGCGCGGGTGACTTCTTCCACATCGACCGGTTTCAGTACCGACCCGTCGGCCAGCATGCGCTCATCCACCTCAATCGACAGATCGCGGGGCACCACATGCTGGAAGCTGCCCCACAGGCCCCAGGTGTTGGGCCGGTCGCGGCGGCGCATTTCCAGAACGTCCCGGAAGCCCTTGGTGGTGATCAGCCCGGTGCGCGCGCCCTTGCGTTCCAAAAGCGCATTGGTGCCCACCGTGGTGCCATGCACGATGGACGCGACCGGCGATAACCCGGCAACCGCCGCCGATACGCCTTCCAGAAAACCCTGCGCGATGTCGCCCCGTACGGACGGTACCTTGGCGATCCCGAATTCGCCGCTGGCTTCATCGGCAAAAAAGACATCCGTAAAGGTTCCGCCCACATCGACACCGACGACGATACTTGGCTTTTTATCCTGGTCATTCATTGCTTCATTCTCTGCACTTTTCCGTTCACGCCAACGGAAACTCCATAATCACGTTCCGCGCCATCGGCGCTGATCATGCCCTGACGCAAATCCCGTTCGATGTCTTCCACTGCCCGATCCGCCGGTGGCCCGTATCCGCCGCCACCCGGGCTTTCGATACGCACACTTTGGCCGCGCACCAGCCGCACGCCGGACAGCTTGGCGCCCAGCGCCGGGCTGTGCTTGCCGTCCGCCTGGTCATAAACAATCCGATTGGGTGCGCCATAGCCGCCGCCGAGGACGCCGAAGGCGGGATATATCGCGCGTTCGCCGAACGTCACCACATCTGCTTCCTCGCCGGTCAACTCGAACTCATAGATACAGCCCAGCCCGCCCCGAAATTGACCCGGACCGCCGCTATCGGGCCGAAGCCCCCAGTGGTTGATGCGGATCGGGTAGGCTGCTTCCTGAATTTCCGCCGGTGGAATGGTCGCCATGCCGATCGGCGCATTGCCATGGCTCAACCCATCTCCTTCCGGATTGCCGCCCAGCCCACCGCCAAAAAAAGTGAACATGATGAAACGTTGGTTCGCGTTTCCGCGTCCGGAAAACATCAGGGCGTTGATGGTGCTGAAAGCCGCCCCGTTGACCCGGTCCGGCGCGCATTGGGCCATGGCGCCGAATATCACGTCGATGGTGCGCATGATGTTTTCCGTATAGCCGGAAACCGGTTTCGGCGCCGGGGCGGACAAAATGCTGTTGTCCGGAATGATGAATTCTATCGGCGACAGGCAGCCCGCATTGGCCGGCACTTCGGGAAATACATGTTTCAGGGCGACGAAGCAGACCGCAACGGTGGTCGCGTGGGTCACGTTCATGGGCCCGGCGCAGCACGGCGCGGACCCGGTAAAATCCAGGATCAACCGGTCGCCCGTGACGGTCAGTTCAAGCGCGATGCGCAGCGGCGCATCGGTGATGCCGTCATTATCAAGATTGTCTTCAAACGCGTAAGTTCCGTCGGGGATCTCGCTGATCAATTCGCGCATCTGGGTCGCGGCGCGGGAATTGATTTCGGCCATGGCCTGGGCGATCACGTCATCGCCGAAATCGTCGAGCAGTTCGTGAAGTCGTGTTTCCCCCAGTTCCAGCGCGCCGAGCTGGGCGTTCAGATCGCCATAGCTGAAATTCGGCATGCGGGTATTGGCAAGCAGGATATCGACCACGTCCTGGCGCAATTCCCCCTGGTCGAACAGTTTGACGGGTGGAATGCGCACTCCCTCCTGCATGATATCGGTGGCGCGCGGATTGTAGTTGCCGGGCACATTGCCGCCCACATCAAGCCAATGCCCGGCCGATGCCAGATGGCAGAAAACGCGTCCATTGCGAAAAATCGGCTTGATGATCTTGATGTCGTTCAGATGGGTCGCGCCCACATAGGGGTCGTTCAGCAACCAGGCATCGCCCGGCAAGAACCCGCCATCTTCCTCGGCGCGGTCGATCACCGCCTTGGTCGCAAAACTCATGGCGCCGATAAAGACCGGCAGGCCGGTTTTGCCCATGGCGACCATTGCGCCGGTTTCCGTCTCATAGATGCCGTGGCTACCGTCGCGCGCCTCGGCAATCACCGGGCTGAACGCGGCGCGAAACAAGGACGCGTCCATTTCATCGACGATCTGTTCCAGACGGCCCCGAATGACCGCCAGCGCCACCGGGTCAAATGCCGTCATTGGGGGAGCCTTTCGATTTTGCCGTCGGGCGAGATGCTGATTCCGTAATCCTGTTCCGCCCGTTTTCTCGTAACCAACCCCAGGCGCAAATCCTCGGCGATGGAGTCCAGCGCGCGCTGGCTGGGCGGGCCATAACCGCCGCCGCCGGGACTCTCGATGCGGATGCTTTGGCCGGGCTTCAGCTTGGCGCCGAATAGTTTCGCGCCCATGGTCGGGCGATGAACTCCGTCATCCTGCTGATATTCGACAATATTCTTATCGGCCGCCAGTCCGCCAAGAACACCGGGCGGACGGTAATTGCCGCGCTCGCCCAGCACCACCAGATCGGCCTCGTCGTCCAGGGGTTCGATCTCATAGACCGCGCCCAGCCCGCCGCGATGCCGCCCCGCGCCGCCGCTGTCGGGGCGCAGCGCCCATTGGGTGAAAATCACGGGAAAGGATGATTCAAGGACTTCAACCGGCGGGATGGTGGCCATGGAGATGGGCGCGTTCCCGTGACTCAGCCCATCGCCGTCCGGATGGCCGCCATGGCCGCCACCAAAAAAGGAAAACATGATCCAGGGCAGGCCGGTGTCGCGCTTGCCGGAAATCAGCAGCGCGTTGATGGTGCCATAGGGCGCGCCATTGACCCGCTCGGGCGCGATCTTGGCGAATACGGTGAACATCACATCGATCATGCGCAGAATGGTTTCCGTATAGCCCGACACCGGGCGCGGCGCTTCCGCCGCCAGGATACTGCCGTCCGGAATGATGATGTCGACCGGTTTCATGACGCCTGCATTGGCCGGCAATTCATGAAATATGTGTTTGAGCCCCACGAAACAGGCCGCCGCCGCCGTCGCCCGCGAGATGTTCAGCGGCCCGGCGCAGGCATTGGCCGAACGTGAAAAATCGAGTGTCAGCCGGTCGCCTTTTACAGTCACGTCGAGCCCGATGGGAAGCGCTGTATCGACCACCCCGTCATTGTCGAGGAAATCCAGCCCGTCATACACACCGTCGGCCAGGGCGGTGATTTCGGCCCGCATCAATGTTTCAGCGCGGGTCAGCATTTCACCCATGGCCTCGGTAATCACCCCATCGCCATAGTCGTCGAGCAGATCATGCAACCGCCTTTCGCCCAACTCCAGCGCCCCGATCTGGGCCTGCAAATCGCCGTTGGCGCTGACCGGCAGGCGCGAATTGGCCAGCGCTATGTTCACCATGTCCTGGCGAATTTTGCCCCGGTCGAACAGCTTGACCGGTGGAATGCGGACCCCTTCCTGCATGGAATCCGTGGCCTGGGGATTGTAATTGCCCGGCACATTGCCGCCCACATCCTGCCAATGGCCGACCGAGGCAAGCTGGCAGAACACTTTGCCGTCCCGGAAGAACGGCTTGACCAGCTTGTAGTCGTTCAGGTGGGTCGCACCGTCATAGGGATCGTTCATGAAATAGACGTCGCCGTCATGGGCGCCGCCGTCGGCATTGGCGCGCGCGATGGCGGCGCGAGCGGCGAAGCTCATCGCGCCGACGAATATGGGCAGGCCGGCTTTCCCCTGAACAAGTGTGTCGCCGGTTTCGGCATGATAGATGCCATGGCTGCCGTCGCGCGCTTCCGCGATCACCGGGCTGAAGGCGCTACGGAACAGCGCGGCATCCATTTCATCGACAATTTGTTCAAGACGGCCGCGAATGACGGCAAGGGTGACGGGGTTGATCATGATTTATCATATTTGCGAAAACAGCCATATGATAGGTTCTATCCGCAGGGACGGGGAGAAGTTCATGACCGAAATCAGAAAGCTGATCACCATCGTCGAGGCGACGCGGCGGGAACAGGGCCAGGACGTGGACCCGCCATCGCGCCAGGCGGCCGCAATCGCCGTGATCCGGAACCCCTATGCCGGGCGGTATTCCCATGATCTATCGGCGCTGGAGGAGTCCGGGGCCGAACTTGGCGAATTGTTGGCCGCGCGCGCGGTTGATGCGCTGGGCATCGCCCCTGGCGATGTTCATAGCTATGGCAAGGCCGCCATCGTCGGCACGGAGGGGGAAAAGGAACACGCCGCCGCCGTACTTCACCCCCGGCTCGGCAAGCCGGTGCGGGAACTGATCGGCCCGGCCAGCGCGATTATTCCGTCGGCCAAGAAAATCGGCGGTCCGGGGGCGACCATCGATTGTCCGCTTCATTACAAGGACGATGCCTGGAAATTCAGCCATTTTGACGCCATGGAGATTTCCGTCGCCGATGCTCCCCGTTCCGACGAAATCGTGGTGATACTGGCGTTGAGCGATGCGGGCCGCCCCTTGCATCGGGTCGGCGAGACCCTCGATTTATCCGACGTGATGGCCACGGAAAAATAGATCCAAAAGGACCACGCAACCATGGCTTTCCAGCGCGTCATCCGTTAAACACGGCCTCATTCAGTCATCAATCATCCTGGGAACGCCTCGTGGCAGCGCCTGATACATCGAACGCGTTTGATACAAGTGACGCGAAGACCAAAATTGTTGGGTTAATCCGCCCTTTTACGGGCATACGGCCGGGCGCCGGATGGGCCAAAAAGGTCGCCGCGCCGCCCTATGACGTGTTGTCGACCGAGGAAGCCATTGCGCGCGCGGGCGACAATGAGTGGAATTTCCTGCATGTGTCGCGACCCGAGATTGACCTGCCGCCGGGCAGCGATTCCCATGCGCCGGAAGCCTATGCAAAATCCGCTGAAAACATGACGCGGATGTTGACCGAAGGGGTTCTCGTCCGTGACGCCAAGCCGGCCTATTACGTCTATCGGGTCGCGGGCGATGGGCGCTCCCAGACCGGGCTGGTCGCGGCGGCGTCCGTTGCCGCCTATGATTCCGGCCGCATCCGCCGTCACGAGCTGACCCGGCCGGAAAAGGTCGAGGACCGGACGCGACAGATCGACGCCCTCAACGCCCATACGGGGCCGGTGATGATGGCGTTTCGGTCAAACCCGACTGCGAGTGCACTGCTGAAGAAAATCTCGGGGCGCACCCCTGAAATCGATGTGGTCGCTGATCACGGGGTTCAGCATTGTGTTTGGGTGGTTGATGACGAAGCTGAAATCGATAGCCTGTCCCAGGCGTTCGAGAGCATGGAGGCGCTCTATATCGCCGACGGCCATCACCGGTCGGAAGCCGCGTCGCGGATCGCCCAGGAACACCGGGCGGTCAATCCCAATCATCGCGGCGATGAGCCCTATAATTTCTTCCTGTCGGTCAATTTTCCCGAGGAAGAAGTCAATATCCTCGATTACAACCGGGTGGTGCGCGACCTCGGCGGCCATGACGTCAAACATCTCCTGGCTGAAATCGGAAAGCGCTTCGATGTTCAGCCGAGCGACACGGCCTATCGGCCTGATCAGCCACGGCATTTCGGCATGTATCTCGATGGGCGCTGGTACAGGCTTTCCCTGCCCGCCGGGTTTGAAATTCCGGGCGACGCGTGGGCGCGCCTGGATCTCAACATTCTTGCGGCCAATCTTCTCGACCCGCTTCTCGGCATCGTGGATCAACGGGTCGATAAAAGGATCGATTTTGTCGGCGGCATCCGGGGGCTTGGAGAACTGGAGCGCCGGGTCGATTCCGGTGAAATGGCGGTTGCCTTTGCGATCTTTCCGACCCGCATCGATGATCTTATGGCGGTTGCCGATACGGGCCGTGAAATGCCGCCCAAATCGACCTGGTTCGAGCCCAAGCTCGCCGACGGGCTGGTTTCTTATCCGATATAACCGGCCGCGCGCCCCTGTGAAAACATGCGGTGAGAGGACGCGCGGCCGGCCGACGCGAGTCAGCGTAATTCGGCTGTCCTGGCGCCTCCCGTAACGATGCCGATTTCAACCCGGCGATTGCGGGGTTCAATTGTTCCGTCGGGGGTCTGCACGGCGGGCTTGTCCTCGCCAAAGGACTCCATGCGGATGGTCGATCCGTCAACGCCCGCACTGGTGAAGGCGTCCGCCACTTTATCGGCGCGGCGCTGGCTGAGCCTGGCATTGTAGGGCTGTTTGCCGGACCGGTCGGCATGACCGGCGATCCGAACCACCGCCGCGCCAAGATTTTTCGCGGTGGCGATCGCGTCATCGAGGATGCGCTTGCCGGCCTTTGTGATGTCGGCGCTGTTGAGGTTGAACAGAATCACATAGCCGGTCTGTGCGATGTCCTTGTGCTTCAGGGTCGCCGAGGCCGGGATTGCCCGAAGCATCGGAGACAGCGGCCGGGCGTTGGACACATTTTTCACCGTTTCGATTCCGGCGATCAATTTTGTAAAGCGCTCGCGGCAGGCGGCTATGTCATCGGGCTGGAAATTTTCCTCCTGTTCCTGCATCCAGCATTCGTAGGCGAGCTGGGTCTGTGCGGCGGTCTTTGGTTGGCGCGCGCGGGTCGGTTTGTCCAATCTAGCGACCAGGCGTTCGCGCGCGGCGATCAGTTCCGCGACCTTGCCGCGGGGGAGCTTGCGGTGGGAAATCTTTTCCGGTTCCACATGTTCGCCTTTGCCCGCGCGGATCGCGCGGGCGGCGAATTCATTGGTATCTTCCAGATCAAGCTCTTCAAGCTCCGCGCCGGCCAGTTCCAGATATCCCGCATGGAGCGCTCTGCTGAATTCCGAACCGACCGGGCGCATTTTGGCCGCCTGGTCATAGCTCGAGCTACATCCCGAAATGGTTGCAGCACATAAAATAAAAATGGCTGTTTTAATGGGTGTTTGCATTATCCGTCCTTTTACCAGCATCAATCACTCAAGGGTTTTGACGCTCATTTGAGGCTGGATCGGGGCATGGAAAAGGAGATTTCATGACCATTCAGGGCCGGGAATGTGGCGTATTTGATCAATTGCGGCGATAATCCCCCAAGACTTGAACAAGGTTCCAATTTTCGGACGCCAAATGACGAATCCATCGATCAGCCGGGAAACCCTGGCCGCTGCCGACGCCGCCGACCCGCTGGCCGGGTTTCGGGACGAATTTGATCTGCCCGAAAACATTCTGTATTTCGACGGCAATTCGCTGGGGCCGCTGCCTCGTGGGACGGCGGCGCGGATGGAACAGGCGATCACCCAGGAATGGGGCCGGGACCTGATCGGTAGCTGGAATTCCCATGACTGGATCAATCTGCCATCCCGGGTCGGCGACAAGATCGCGCGATGCATCGGGGCAGCGCCGGGTGAGGTGGTGGCGGCGGATTCAACCTCGGTCAATCTGTTCAAGCTGCTCATGGCGGCGCTGCGCCTAAGACCCGGCCGCAAGACCATCCTGACCGAGACCGGCAATTTTCCGACCGATCTTTATGTCGCCCAGGGCGTTTGCGATCTGCTGGGCGATGGGCATGAACTGCGCCGGGTTCCAGGCGATGAGATCACGGCCTCAATCGATGATGACGTCGCACTGGTCTTGGTGACCCATGTCAATTATCAAACCGGCGCCATGCACAGTTTGGTGGACATCACCCAGGCGGCTCATGATGCCGGCGCCCTGATGCTGTGGGACCTTTCCCATAGCGCCGGAGCCGTGCCGGTCGTACTCAATCTGGTGGACGCGGATTTCGCGGTCGGTTGCGGATATAAATTCCTCAATGGCGGCCCCGGAGCGCCCGCGTTTCTGTTCGTGGCAAGCCGGCTGCAGGATGATATCGCGCCGCCCCTGTCGGGCTGGATGGGCCATGAAGCGCCGTTTGAGTTCGCAGACGATTATCGGCCGGCCCCGGGCATTACGCGGAATCTTTGCGGCACGCCATCCGTGCTTGGTCTCACGGCGCTTGAAGCAGGACTCGATCTGTTTTTGACGGCGGACATGATGGAAATTCGACGTAAATCCCTCGCCCTGGCCGATCAGTTCATGACCCTTGTCGCAACCCGCTGCGCCGGGCAGGGGATCGTGATCGCCACCCCACGCGCGGATACGCGCCGGGGCAGCCAGGTTTCGCTGCGCCATGAAAACGCCTATCCGATCATGCAGGCGCTGATTGCCCGTGGCGTGATCGGGGATTTTCGCGCGCCCGATACACTGCGCTTCGGCATGGCGCCGCTTTATGTGCGTCATGTGGATATCTGGGATGCGGTCGAGCATTTACGCGATATCATTGAAACCGGTGACTGGGATCGGCCCGAGTTTCACGCCCGGTCAGCAGTCACCTAATCGTCCTTTCAGGAGAACCCCGATGACGGAAAACAGTGGCGGCATTTTACCGGGGGGCGCCCATACGGATTTTCGCAAGGAAATGACCTATGGGGATTATCTCGGCCTGGATGATTTGCTCGCCTGCCAGCAGCCCTTGTCGGACCAGCATGACGAAATGCTGTTCATCGTCATTCATCAGACGACCGAACTTTGGATGAAGCTGGCGCTGCATGAACTGTCCGAGGCAGTGCGCTCCCTGGCCGCAATCAGCGGTACGGATGGGGATATCCGGCCGGCTTTCAAGATGCTGGCCCGCGTGTCCCGAATTCAATCCCAGCTCATCCAGTCCTGGGATGTGCTGTCGACCCTGACCCCGGCCGATTACATGAAATTCCGAGACCTGTTAGGGCATTCATCCGGTTTCCAATCCCATCAATACCGCATGATCGAGTTCATGCTGGGCAACAAGAACGCTGCCATGCTGGAGCCCCATCGCGACCGGCCGGAAATCCATGACCGGCTCGAAGCGGTGCTCGATGCGCCGAGCCTCTATGATGAAACAATCCGACTGTTGGCGAGGCGTGGTTTCGACATTGCGCCCGAATGCATCGACCGAAACTGGCGCCAGCGTTATTCCGGCCATCCCAGCGTGCGCGCGGCCTGGCTGGAAATTTATCGCAACACGGAAACACATTGGGATCTTTATGAGTTGGGCGAGGAGTTGGTGGATCTGGAAGACTGGTTCCAGCAATGGCGTTTTCGCCATGTGACCACGGTGGAACGCATCATCGGCCGCAAGCGCGGCACCGGCGGCACCTCGGGCGTGGATTATCTGCAGAACGCGCTGAATATCCGGTTTTTTGTCGATCTGTGGGACATTCGCACCGAACTTTAGGCTTCAAGGCTCAGGTTTCCCTCGTCGGCGGGCCGATATGACGATGCCGCCGGCAACCAGCGCCAGGGCAATCGGGTGATACCAGTAAAGCTGTTCACCCAGCAGCGGCACGGCGATTCCTGCGACCAGCAAGGGCTGCAGATAGTTGAAGATACCCATCCGCGCCGGGCCGATCTGCTGGATGCCCACATTGATGCAGTAGATCGCAACGATGGACGGGAAGGTCGCCACATACAGCACCGCCCCGACGGTGACCCAGTTAAAGTCCACCGGCCGGTAGGTCATGGTTTCCCATGCATAGAGCGGGGCCATCATGATCATGCCGATGATCATGGTGACCTGCAGCAGGACGGTCGGGTAAAGTTCTTTCGGTGCCCGGCCGATCGAGGTCTGGTAGCAGGCGATGCCGACGCTCGATGCGATCAGCCACAGATCGCCACGATTGAAATCAAGGGTGGTCAGCACGGCGGGATCGCCACGGGTCAGCACGATCACCACGCCGGCGGCTGCAACCGAAATTCCCATCCATTGATATCGCGTGACCGATCCACGGAATAAAAAATATGACAGCACCATGATAATCGCCGGCCGCGCCACCGGAATCAGCCCGCCATTGAGCGCCGTGGTCGAATGCAGCCCCACATAGACCAGCGTATTGCCGAGCGGGATCATGACCAGGCTGATCGTCAGCAATATTTTCCAGTTGGCGAGGATCATTTCCCACTGTTCCCGTATCCGATGGAACGTAAAGGGCAGGAAAATCGCAGATGCGAATACCCAGCGCCAGAACGACAGGCCCAAAGGCGGGATGTCATCATGCACCGCGCGGCCGGTAACGACGTTCAACGCCATGCAGATAAACGCAAAGGTCAGTAAAATGTAAGCGCGGGTGTCTCCACGCCAGGCCGAGTTGATCGCCTGTCCCATCCGGGTCGACGGCAAGTTCAAGAATTTCTCCAATTTCACCCGGTCGTCTCGGGGTAGGCGTTACCTGTCGGTTGGCTCAAGAATTTTCACCCCGTCATTTTCCGGGTCGTAGCGATACCGCAGCGTGGCATCCAGGTTGCAGCCCGTAACGCGTACCAGCCGGGTTTCCAGCGGTCGATTGAGCGAATGGATCACCCCTTCATTATAAACCCGGGCCTGACCTTGTCCGAGCACATACCGGTCGGATATTTCCAGCTCGGCATGGCCGTCCCGTGTTCCGTCGTCCCGCCGGGACCATTCGGTCATTTCCACATGGTTCATGGCCATGCCATAGACGACCCAGGACGGCCCGTGACAATGGGGCGAGTTGTTGGATGTGGCCCGGTTGGTGTGCGCCATGACGCGAAAACCGAAATCGGGATCCTCATACA